>JBAPVZ010000118.1:0-2110 GCA_049283435.1 Candidatus Dormiibacterota bacterium | reverse complement strand
GCGGAGCGGATCGCCTGCGAGCACACGCTGGCCCGGGTGCGCACGCTGAGCAAGCACGCGCAGACGGTGACACTGCAGGTTGCCAAGGGGCTGCCGCCCTACAAGCACCTGCCGCCGGCCGTCGCCCGGCAGACGCTGCGCAACCTCGAGATGGCCGGCATCGTCGAGCACCCGAAGTTCGGGCGTTGGCGGGTCGTCAACCCGATCTTCCGGCACTACCTGCTCGGCGTCATCGAGGGCGAGAGCACGATGCTCGCCGGACCGCTCGACGACACCGTCGCGCCCATCGTCGAGCCGATCGTCGAGGTGCCGGCGGACGAGCCGCTGGCGGACGTGCTCGACGAGCTCGAGCCGGCACCGGCGGTGGAGGGGCCGCGTCGGACGGAGAACGCCGAGCAGGTCAAGCCTGCTGGCGCCGGGGCCGGCGCGCCGGCACCGGCGGTGATCGAGGCGCCGGTCGCGCCACGCCGGTCGGCGCTGCGCCATCCCGGGCCGCGGGAGTCGGAGGTGATCCGCCTCGCGGTCACGCACTCGGTCGGCGAGGGTCGGCGCGGGGCCCGGTTCAGCGCGTTCGTGAACCGCGCGATCTCTCGGTGGCCGAACAGCTACTGGCAGCTGGACGGAGACGGACGGCCGCTCGGCGGTGTGCTGCTTCGCCGGCCCGCCGGCCTCGTCGGCGGAGGAGTCCCCGGCGCCCTCGACCCGCTGGCGCAGCTCGGCATGCTCGCCATCGTCGCCGCGATCGCCCTCTGGGGGACCGCGACGCTGGTCGCCGACCAGGCCTGGCAGTGGGGTGCGGTCGGCACCGCCCTCCTCGGGGCGTTCGGATGCGCCGTGCTGCTCGCTCTGGTCATGGCGCCACTGACGCTCGGCCCAGCACGTGCATCGTGGGTCGCCCGGCGTCGCCGGGCGATGCTGTTCGAGGGTGTCTGGGGCACCCCGAGTGCCGTACGCCTGCTGTTCGCGGCGCTTGCGAAGGAGCTGCCAAACCACGTCCTGGCCGGCTATGCGGGGTCGCGGGCGGACGCCAAGCTGTACCGCTCGATGGGCTTCAACGTCGGGTCGACCGGCGTGCTCGCCGGGGTGCTGGATCCCAGCCGGCCGCTGCCGGTGCGTGGCGACGGCCTCGGCCGCCGGGTGCGGCAGCTGGCATCCGGACGCAACCAAGCCGCCCCCACGAAGGGGCCTCGCCGAGGAACGAGGTCATGAGCGGGTGTCCTTCGCGTCGATTGACAGTTGCGGCGGGCGGACCGACGGTCCGATCCAGTGCGTTGCTCAGTGTCGTCAGGAACAGTGAGATTGCTTGGAATCTCCTCACCGCTTCTTATCAACTCGACGCTGAGATGGTCGTCAATCGAGTTGCGCGGAGGACGCCCGGAGCGACGCGTCATTTGGAATTCACAGCCCCCCGGATCTTAGTTTGACACTGATGAGGGGGACTGGTTACGCTACGTTGTGGCGGCGGGTTATGACTAGACAGGTGTTTGCTTCCGTGGACAAGCGTGTCGACAGCGCTGAAACGTGTGTGCGGCCGGACAGGGCAGCTGTCCTGTGCGGGTTCGCGCGCGTCGCACAGTCCCTGGGGATGTGCGGAGAGAAGGTGGCCGCTGTGGCTTCGCCCCTGGTCGACGCCGCAATCGGAGCGAGGGTTCTCGTGCGGACCGGTCTTCGGCTCCTGGTCGTGGCGGGCGCATGCAGCGCCGCGGTCCTGCTGATGACTGCGATCACGGCGCAGGCGGCAGGCCCGCAGTCCCAGCAGGGGACGGCGGTTCCGGCCTCGCCCAGGGCTGCGCAGACGTCAGCCACGCCGGTCGCTGAGACGCCGACGGCTGCGACGCCAACCGCTGCGACGCCGACGGCCGCGACGCCGACGGCCGCGACGCCGACGGCTGCGACGCCGACGGCTGCGACGCCGACGGCTGTGACGCCGACGGCTGTGACGCCGACGGCTGCGACGCCGCCCGCCACGACGTCGCCGGCCACTGCCGTGACCCCGACTGGCGCCACGCCGTCGGGCGCGATGCCCTCCACGCCGGCTCCGGCGGCGCCGACCACCAACGTGGCGACGCCGGCGGGCAGCTCGTCGACGACCCCGGCAATCTCGGGCGGG
>JBAPVZ010000117.1:0-7913 GCA_049283435.1 Candidatus Dormiibacterota bacterium | reverse complement strand
GTCCACGTCGGCGCTGGCTGAGGAGCTGATCGAGGAGGGACTCCGTCTTCGGCGCCATCCACTCGTCGTGTTCCGCGACGGTGCGACGGGCCGGCGAGCTGGTCTCGTCGGCGGTCCTGACATCTGGGAGGTGGTCGGCGGGCTGGTCGGGGGGGACGTCCGCGTCGCGGATCGGGTCGCGCGGGCGGTGGAGCTGTTCGGGCTCTCGTCCGAGCAGGTCACGGCCGCGCTCGACTACTACGCGGCATTCTCCGAGGAGACCGACGCCGAGATCGCCGCCAACCAGGCTGCCGCCGAAGAGGCGGAGCTGCTGTGGCGCCGGCGCCAGCAGCTGCTCGCCGGTTGAGGTTGTTGCTCGACGTTCATCATTCCCGCCTCGTTGCCGAGCGTCTTCGTCGAGAACAGCACGACGTGGTCGCGGCGGCCGACGATCGTCGCCTGGGGGCGCTGGCGGACGAGGACCTCCTTCGCTTCGCGACGGCAGAGCGTCGAGCGGTCGTCACCGAGAACGTGAAGGACTTCGATCGGATCGTGCGGACCTGGTCGACCACCGGCGAGCACCACTGTGGCGTCGTGTTCACTTCACCTCGTCGCTTCCACCGTGGCCGTCGGAGCTACCCCGAGGATCTGGTGGCGTCGCTGCGACGCCTTCTCCAGGAGCCCGCTCGCGAGGACCATGACCGGGTGACCTGGCTCACCTGAAGGAACGCATCGAGGAAGGAGCGCCATCGAGGCCGTCTGCCGGCAAACGTCCCATCTTTCGCCGCGCGAAGGGTGCGTTTGCCGGCAATCGGCCCTCGTCCCGTGCGGCTCGGCTGTCCGCTCCCCGGGTCAGTCGAACCGCAGCTCGCGCCGGGCCTCGATCTTCCCCTCGTCGAAATCCATCCCGAGCCCTGGCTGCTGCGGCGGGGTCACGTAGCCGCCTTCGGGTCGCACCGGGTGGGCGAGGAACCACTGGTGGATCACGTTCCACTTGACGAGGTACTCGAGCAGCGGCACGAGCGGCGCCGGCTGCGCGAACGAGAAGTTCGCGTTGGCGGAGGGCGAGTGGCCGTGCGGGATCAGCTGGACGTCATAGGAGGACGCGAGGGCCGCGATCTTGACCATCTCGGTCAGGCCGCCCGCCCAGTAGGTGTCCGGCTGGTAGACGTGCATCGCGCGCGCCTGCATCAGCTGGTGGATGCCGTACCGCGTGTACTCGTGCTCGGCGCCGGAGATCGCGGTGCCCGTCGAGATCTGCCGCGTGATCGCCGCGTAGGAGTCGATGCGGTCGGGCTGTACCGGCTCCTCCAGCCAGCGGATGTCGAGGTCGCGCAGGCGGTCGGCGACGCGCAGCGTGTACGGCACGTCCCAGGACATCCAGGCGTCGAGCATGATGTCCGTGTTCTCGCCGACGGCGTTCCGCAGCGTGCGGGCGAGCTCGAGGTTGCGAGCCAGCCCCTCGCGGCCCTCCTGCGGTCCGTGGCGGGGAAACCATTTGGTCGCGGTGTAGCCCTCCTCGACGAACGCGCGCGCCCGTTCCTGCACCCGGTCCGGATCGAGCGACAGGCCCAACGCGGACGCGTAGGCCGGGATGCGATCGCGCACCGGCCCGCCGAGCAGCTGCCAGACGGGCACCCCGAAGTGCCTGCCCTTCAGGTCCCAGAGCGCACAGTCGAGGGCGCTGATCGCCATCATGTCGAGGCCCTTGCGGCCGTGGACGGTCGCGCGGTACATGACGTCCCAGCACCACTCGGTAGCGAGCGGGTCGGCGCCGAGCAGCAGGGGGCGCAGCGCCCGCTGGACGAGGACCGCCTGCTCGTAGGGGATCGGTCCGCCGGTGCCGCCGACGCCGTCGTCGGTCTCGACGAGGAGGAAGTTCGAGCGCATCTCGTAGCTGCCCTCGCCGGCGCGGGGGAGAAAGCCGGGACCCTCCGCCCGGAACTGCGGATAGATGTCGACCGGTCGGATCAGCCGCTCCTCCCAGAAGACGTCGGGATCCTCCATCGTCCCCGTCAGCTCGACGCATCGAATGTCCGTGATCCGCATCCCGACCTCCATGTCGTGCACTGCCGCCTCCCACGCCCGCGACCGTCCGCGGCTTCGCCCATGATGGCGACTGGAGGGCTCCCGCTGCTCGCGCCGGGTCGAGTACCGTCGGCCGATGACCGCCAGGCGTGAGGGGGCGAGCTTGCCGATCAGGGAGGCGTCAGCCGGCGAGCTGCCGGGCGGCGCCGCCCATGTCGCTGCCTGCCATTTCGCCTGGGACCCGGGCCTGGTCCCAGCCGAGGAGCCAAGGAGTCGTGATGCCTGAGCCGTTGAGCGTCGGAATCGTCGGGTGCGGCAAGATCTCCGGTGCCTACCTGAGCACGTTGACGAAAGTGCCCTCGGTGCGCGTCGTCGCGGCGGCCGACCGGGAGCCGGCTCGCTCGGCGCGGGTCAGCGCCGACCATCCGGGGATTCGCGACCGCACGGTGTCGGAGCTGCTCGCCGACGACGACGTCGACCTCGTGCTCAACCTGACGATCCCGGCGGCGCACGGAGAGATCGCGCAGGCGGCCCTGGGCGCCGGCAAGCACGTGTACGGCGAGAAGCCGCTCGCCGCCAGGGGCTCGGAGGCCGACGCGATGGTCGCGCTCGCCGCGGCGGCCGGCCTGCGGATCGGCTGTGCGCCCGACACCGTGCTCGGCACCGGCACCCAGACGGCCCGCGCCGCCGTCGACGCCGGCGCGATCGGGATCCCGATCGCCGCGACGGCCGTGATGGCGAACGCCGGCCCCGAGAGTTGGCATCCCGATCCGGAGTTCTACTTCCAGCCCGGAGGCGGCCCGTTGCTCGACATGGGCCCGTACTACCTCTCGGCGCTCGTACATCTGCTGGGACCGGTCGTCCGGGTGTCCGGCGCGGCCGCCCACCACCGGATGCAGCGCGTGATCGGGTCGGGACCTCGCGCGGGGACGATCTTCGACGTCGAGATCGATACCCACGTGACGGGCGTGCTCGAACACGAGGCTGGGGCGCTGAGCACGCTCGTGATGAGCTTCGACACCTACGCGACGCGCCTCCCTCGTATCGAGGTGCACGGGACGGAGGGATCGCTGTCGGTCCCCGATCCGAACCGCTTCGACGGGGAGGTCGAGCTCTGGCGCCCGGCCGAGCGGGAGTGGCGGCTGCTACCCCCGAGTGCCGGGTACGTCGGTGCCGGCCGCGGCTGCGGCGTGGCCGATCTGGCGACCGCTCTGAGCGCGGGCGAGCCCCACCGAGCGAGCGTCGAGCTCGCACGCCATGTTCTCGACGTCATGGAGTCGCTGCTGCACGCCGCCGCCAGCGGCACCAACGTCACGGTGCGCACCCGGTGCGACCGACCGGCGCCGGTCCCGGCGACGCCGATGATCGCGGCCACGTAGCGCTGCCGGTGTCGACGCAACGGAACCCAGGAGGAAAGACCATGCCGAATCTCGCGCTCCAGCTCTACACGCTCCGCGATCAGTTGCAGGCCGATCTCGAGGGGACGGTCGGCCGGCTCGCCGAGATCGGGTACGACACCGCCGAGATCGTTGCCGCGACCCGCGCCGAGGTCGTCCCCGTGCTGCGCGAGCACGGCATCCGGCCGGTCAGCGCGCACGTGTCGCTCGACCTGCTCGCGACGCCGGAGGCGACGGTCGCGGAACTGGCCGAGATCGGCTGCGAGTACGCGGTCCTCGCCTCGCTGCCGGCCGGTCACCGGCAATCGGTCGCCGCCGTCCGCGAGGCGGCCGCGACGCTCGGCGCGGCGGCTCCCGTCGCTGCCGCGCAGGGCCTGCGCATCGGTTACCACAACCACGCGTTCGAGTTCGACCCGCTCGAGGGGACGACGATCTTCGAGGTGCTGCTGCAGGAGACCGATCCGGCCGTTTTCTTCGAGCTGGACGTGTACTGGCTCGCCCGGGCGGGTGTCGACCCGGCGGCTCGCATCCGGGCCCTCGCCGGCCGCGTGCCGCTGCTCCACGTGAAGGACGTCGCCGACGACGAGGCGCATTCCTTCGCGCCGGTCGGTACGGGCGTCCTCGACTGGGCCGGCATCCTGGGCGCCGCGCGCGAGGCCGGGACCGAGTGGCACATCGTGGAGCAGGATCAGTCCGACGACCCGCTCGTCGATGTCGCGACCGCGCTGCGGAACCTCCGCTCGATGGCGCCGCATGCCTGACGGCGACCGGGCGGGGGTGGTCGTCACGAGCGAAGGCGGTTCTCGATGGCCCGGGCGACCGCTGCAGCGGGTATGTTCGGGAGATGAACCAGAGGGGAAGACAGCGCGCGTGAGCGCAGCGGTCGCGGCGGGGGAGCTGCGGGTGCGGCTGGTCGGCGGTCCGACTGCGATCCTCGAGCTGGGCGGCCTGCGGCTGCTCACCGATCCCACCTTCGACGAGCCCCGTCGGTTCGACCGCGGCACCGGCGTCGTCCTGGAGAAGACGTCGGGCCCGGCGGTGCCGGCCGGTCATGTGGGGCCGATCGACGCCGTCCTGCTGTCGCACGATCACCACGCCGACAACCTCGACGACGGCGGCCGAGCGTTCCTCACGCGGGTGCCGCGGACGCTGACCACGGTGCCGGGCGCGGCGCGGCTCGGCGGCTCGGCGATCCCGCTCGCGCCGTGGGACCACGTCGACGTGCCCCGTCCGGATGGCGGCAAGCTGCGGGTGACGGCGATGCCCGCGCTGCACGGTCCGCCCGGCAGCGAGCGCGAGCCGGGCGAGGTGATCGGTTTCCTCCTCGCCGGCCACGGTCTGCCGAGCGTGTACGTCAGCGGGGACAATGCGTCGCTCGAGGTCGTCGAGGAGATCGCCAGGCGGATCGGCAGCGTGGAGGTCGCGATCCTGTTCGCCGGGGCCGCGAAGACCGCCCGACTCGGCGACCTCCCGCTAACCCTGACCGCGCAGCGAGCGGCGGCGGCAGCCCAGGCGCTCGGCGCCGCGGTCGTCGTCCCGGTCCACTTCGAGGGCTGGACGCACTTCACCGAGGGGGCCGATGCGCTGCGGGACGCCTTCGTGGAGGCGGGCATCGAGGACCGGCTTCGGCTGCTGACGCCCGGCGAGCGCGTGACCGCCTGAGGCGCCGGTCTCGTCGGCGGCCTCTCGGGTCCTCATGTGGAGGACGCTAAACACGATCCCGGGGTACAGAGTCAGGCCTCTCGTTGAGGAGGCGCCTGCACGAGCGGGCACTGCGCGAGGGCCTCGGCCTTTCCATCGATCGCTACCTCGCGCTCTCCATGGAGGGAGCGGTCTGGACCGAGGCGGCGCCGACGGAGGCCAGATCTTCGGCGTCCGCCTCCCCGGACGCTCGTCGACCGCCGCGTCGTAGGGCGGTTCCAACCGCGTCGACCAACCCCCGCGAGAGGAAGGCGGTGCTGCCTCCAGCGCGTCAGGCGCGGGCAGTGCCTGCCGCAACCGTCAGAGCGACCTCGTCGACGTACAGCGCGTACGGCGCGATGACCTGCCGCACCTCGAGCTCGGGATGGCGGCGGGCGACCTTGCCTGGCAGGTCGAGGTGGAGCCAGTGCGAGAGGTGCCGCGGCAGCGTCGAAATGATGACGGCGGAGAACTCATCCTCGCGGAGTGCCCGCTCGATCTCCGGCAAGGCGGCGGTGCGCCCCAAGCGGACCGACACCCGACGCGCCCCGACCGACTCCAGCCGCGCCCGCGCGCGAGTGGCACGACGGCGGCGCAGCAAGCGCCCGTCGAGCCCGCCCCCGAGCGCGAGTGAGGGCGGAAGGGTGCGCATCGGCACCAGCACGACGAATTCCGCCTCCGGGTCCCGACTAACCATCGAGGCGGCCTCCGCACGGAGCGCGGGGCTCTCGGCCGTGAGATTCGCAACGACCAGGTATTTCCCCATCGCAGAATCCTAGCACCGATACCGACGAGTCGGTTTTGTTACGATCGGAGGATGCCACGGCTGAAGGAGGACGCGCGCCACGAGCGACGCCAGCGCCTGATCGACGCGGCCTGGAGATGCGCCGCCCGCCAGGGCTACCGGGACATGACGGTCGACGACGTCTGCCTGGAGGCCGGGGCGAGCAAGGGCGCCTTCTACGTCTACTTCCAGAACAAGCAGGACCTGCTGCTGGCGCTGCTCGACGACGACGCGGCGCAGGTCGATCGGAAGATCGAGGAGCTGGAGGGCAGGAGCCTCTCGCAGGCCGAGCGGCTCCGCCGGTTCACCCGCTGGATGCTGGAGCGTGGTGCTGACGCCGCGCAGGCGCAGCTGCGTGCCGACCTGTGGGCAGCCGTCCTCACGGAGGAGCGGGTCCGCGACCGCCTGTCCGCTGCGATGGGGGAACGACGGGCCCACCTTCGCGCCTGGATCGAGAAGGGCATCGTCGAGGGCGAGCTCGTCGACGTCCCTGGCAACGCCCTCGCATCCGTGCTCCTCGCGCTCGAGGACGGGCTCATGCTGCACGGCGCGCTGGACCCGTCCGCGTTCCGCTGGGAGCGGGTGCGCAGCGCCGTCGGCGCGATCCTGACTGGATTGCAGCGTTCGTGAGCTCGGTTCGGGCCACGACGGGCCGACCCGTCGGCCCAGCTGGGCGGCCCGTGGGGGAGCCGCCCCGGGTGCGCGCAGCCGAGTGGTTGCGGGCCAATCGCTTCGGCCTGCTGCTGCTCTCTCTCGTGGTCGGCATCGGCGGTGGCATGGGCGCGATCGTGTTCCGCTACTGCATCTACGCGGGCACCTGGCTGTTCACCGGTCGGCAGAACTACGGGCTCCTGCCGCACGCGCCGAGCGTGCACCTCCCCTGGCTGGGGCCGTGGTTCGTCGTCGTCGCTCCGGTCGCCGGCGGACTCGTCATCGGACCGCTGATCTACTTCCTCGCGCGCGAGGCTCGCGGCCACGGCGTCCCCGAGGTGATGCTCGTGGTGGGCGAGAACGGCGGCCGGATCCGGCCCCAGGTCCCCATCGTGAAGGCGATCGCGTCTGCGATCTGCATCGGCTCAGGCGGCTCCGTCGGGCGCGAAGGCCCGATCGTCCAGATCGGCGCGGCGCTCGCCTCGACGGTCGGACAGATGGTCCGGATGAGCGAGTCGCGGCTCCGCCTCCTCGTCGCCTGCGGTGCCGCGGCCGGCATCAGCGCGACGTTCAACGCCCCGCTGACCGGGGTGTTCTTCGGCTTCGAGCTGATCCTCCGCGAGGTCTCACTGGAGGCGTTCGTGACGCTCCTCCTGTCGGCGATGGCCGCCGACACGGTGAGCCAGATTGCGTTCGGCAGCCAGCCCTTCTTCTCGCTGCCGTCGGTCACGTTCAGCAATCCCGTCGACTACCTCCTCTGTGCGGTGCTCGCCGTCGTCGCGGGGCTGGTCGGCGTCGGCTTCAAGACCGTGCTCTACCGGATCGAGGATTTCTGCGACCTGCTCTGGAGAGGCAAGCCCGAGTGGCTGCGCCCGGCAGTCGGCGGCATCCCCTTGGGCCTGCTGCTGCTCGCCCTGCCGCAGATGTACGGCGTCGGGTACCCGGTGATGCAACACGCGATGGGCGGCGGCTACGTCTTCTGGTTCCTGCTCCTGCTCGTCGTCGGCAAGATCGTTGCCTGCAGCCTCACGATCGGCATCGGGGGCTCGGGAGGGGTGTTCGCCCCTTCGCTGTTCATCGGCGCCAGCCTCGGCATGGCGTTCGGCGTTGCCATGGACGCGCTCTTCGGCATCGGCGCCGGGCCGAGCGCCGCGTACGGGATGGTTGCGATGGGTGCGGTCTTTGCGGGCGCCGCGCGGGCCCCGCTGACCGCGACGGCCAGCGTGACAGAGATGACCGGCGACGTCAGCATGGTGCTGCCGGTGATGCTGGGTACCGCGGTCGCCTCGGTGATCAGCGCCCGCATCACCCACGGCACGATCTACACGACCAAGCTGCTCCGCCGCGGCATCGACATCGAGCGCCCGAAGCCGGCGACGTTGATGCAGACCCTC
>JBAPVZ010000116.1:0-6580 GCA_049283435.1 Candidatus Dormiibacterota bacterium | reverse complement strand
GTCGGACCGCCTCCGCGGCGAGGTCGGCAGCCAGCGCCTTCGCGGTCGAGCCCAGATCGAGCTCCACCCCGCGCGGCACGCGCAGGTGCAGGGACAGCGGGTCGAACTCGATCACCTGCCAGCCCGGCACCGGCCTGGCGCGAAGTTCGATCGGTCCCTCCTCGGCGAGGACGTCGGCGAAATCCCGGTCATAGCCGATCTGCCGCATCGCAGTGCCGACCGTGGGGTCGACGGCGCCGCCGGTCATGACCGCGCCGCGGAGGGCGGCCGCGAGCGCGGCGCCGAGCAGCGGACTCACGCGCAGGTCCCGGCCCGCTCGGTGGTTGACCCGACTCAGCTCGCTGTTCGCCCGGAAGCGGCTGCACGCCTCGTCGATCTCGCGGAGCAGGTCGTCGACGGCCGCCTCCGCCGCGGGCAGCCGTTCGGGATCGGTGATCAGCAGCTCGGCGCGAGTGCCGAGCGCCGACCAGACGCGAACGCCCAGGTCCGGTCCCATCACGAACCCCCCGTGGTCGCGCTCGGCTGCCTCCCGCCCGTCGCCGGCGACGTCGCGGCCGGCACCGGCGTCGGCGCCACGGTCGGCGCCACGGTCGGCGAGGTCGTCGCCGAGGAGCTGGGAGGCGAAGTCGCCGCCGGAGTCGCCGACGCGTTCGGCGTCGTCGAGCTGGATTTCGTGGTGCCGGGATAGGAGATCGCGGCCGCCGTCGCGAACGTCCCGAGCGCGACGAAGGAGCCGATCGTAGCCCCGAGCGTCAACCGCCGGATGCGGGCGAGCGCGCGGTTTCGAGTGTGTGGGGTATGCGGCCTCTGCTGCATGATGGCCTTATGCTGCCGGGGGCAACCTTGCGAATCAGTTACACGGACTCGCAAGTACCGCAGCCGATCATATCCCGGACATTCCTAGATCGTCTACGTGCTCGCGATAGCGCCTCGGAGCGTCCCGGGGCCGAGCGCCTCGCGGCACGTGTCGCAGGCGACCGCTAGCTCAGGCGCTCGACGATCATCGCCATGCCCTGGCCACCGCCGACGCACATCGTCTCCAGGCCGTACGTCTTGTCGAGCGTGCGCAGGTCGTTGAGCAGGGTGCAGAGGATGCGGGCGCCCGTCATCCCGAACGGGTGCCCGAGCGCGATCGCCCCGCCGTGCGGGTTCAGCCGGTCGCCGAAGGGGTCGATGCCGAGCGCCCGCGCGGACGGGATCACCTGGGCGGCGAACGCCTCGTTGAGCTCGACCACGTCGATGTCGTCGATCGTCATGCCCGCTCGCCGCAGGGCCTGCTTGCTGGAGTCGATCGGCCCGAGCCCCATGAACTCGGGCTCCAGGGCCGACACTCCCGTCGCGACGACGCGCGCGAGCGGCTGCAGACCGAGCTCCTTCGCCCGCGTGTCGGACATGACGACGACGGCGGCCGCCCCGTCGTTCAACGGGCACGCGTTGCCGGCCGTGACGCGGCCGTGTTCGCGGAACACCGGTTCGAGCGCCGCCAGCTTCTCCAGCGTGGTGCCCGGACGCGGCCCGTCGTCCTTCGTGAAGACACGTCCGCCTGCGAGCGGAATCGGGATGATCTCGCGGTCGAAGAAGCCGTCCTCGCGCGCCGCGACAGCCGCGTTCTGGCTCTTTACGGCATAGCGATCCATCTCCTCCCGCGTGATGCCCTCGCGCTCGGCCACGTTCTCGGCCGTCTGCCCCATCGCGATGTAGACGTCGGGATAGCCCTCGGCGTTGCCCGGCTCCAGCTTCGGGTTCTGGGCGGTCGGGATGTCGGAGGTGCCGTTGCCGAAGCGCGAAACGCATTCGACGCCGACCGAGAGGAAGACGTCACCCTCGCCGGCACGGATCGCGTGGGTCGCCATTCGGGTCGTCTGCAGCGAGGACGAGCAGTAGCGCGTGATCGTGCAGCCGGGGGTGTCCAGGTGCGCGAGGATGGAGACCGCGCGGCCCAGATTGAATCCCTGCTCGCCACCGGGCAGCCCGCAACCGCAGATCAGATCCTCGATCTCCGCGGTCGCCAGCTGCGGGACCTGCTTCAGCACCTCGGTCGCGACGTGGGCGGCCAGATCGTCAGCCCGCCAATCGATCAGCGATCCCTTGAACGCGCGGCCGATCGGCGATCGGCTGGCGGCGACGATGACGGCTTCTGGCATGGACGAGCCTCCTCACGCGTGAACGGCGACGACGGGCGAGTCTACGAGCGAGAGGAAGGCTCGCACCTCAGCCGGGAGCGGCCGCCGCCGCGCGGAGGGGCGGAGCTCGATGCTCCGCCCCTCGTGCGTGCCCTACTCGGCCGGCGTCGCTACGCCGGACTCGACGCCGAGCGTCCGCTTGACGCGGGCACCGAGATCGAGATCGACGTTCGCCCAGTACTGGAGCGCGCGGCCCAGGACCGGCTCTTTGACACCCTGCTTCAGATGGCCGCAGATGTTGTCGACGAGGCGCTGCTTCTGAGCCTCGTCGAGCACCTGACGGTACATCGTGCCGGGCTGCCCGAAGTCATCGTCCTCGGCATGCTTCGAGTAGGCTGCCCGCACCATCTCGGTGCTGTCCACGTGCCAGGACGGCGGCTCCGCCGCAGGATCGGCCACCGGGCCGCCGAACGAGTTCGGCGCGTACACCGGGTCGCTCGAGTTCCGGTAGCGCATCGCGCCGTCCTTGTTGTAGCTGTGCACGGCGACCTTCGGCTGGTTGATCGGCAGCTGGAGGTAGTTCGGGCCGATCCGGTGCCGATGGGTGTCGGGATAGGAGAAGAGCCGTCCGAGCAGCATCTTGTCGGGGCTCGCGCCGATGCCGGGCACCAGGTTCGCGGGCTCGAACGCCGCCTGCTCGACCTCCGCGAAGTAGTTCTCCGGGTTGCGGTCGAGGACCATCCGGCCGACCGGGATCAGCGGGTAGTCGCCGTGCGGCCAGACCTTCGTCAGGTCGAACGGATTGAACCGGTAGTCGGCCGCGTCCGCGAACGGCATGATCTGCATCTGCAGCGTCCACGACGGGTGGTCGCCTCGATCGATCGACTCGCGCAGGTCGCGGAGGTGGTAGTCGGGATCCTCCGCCGTCATCGCCTTCGCGTCGGGGTCGGTCCAGTAGTCGACGCCCTGGTCGGTCTTGAAGTGATACTGGACCCAGAACTTCTCGCCGCCCGCGTTCTCCCAGAGGAACGTGTGGCTGCTGTAGCCGTTCATGTGACGCCAGGTCTTGGGGATGCCCCGGTCGCCCATCAGCCAGGTGACCATGTGGGCGGACTCCGGGGACAGCGACCAGAAGTCCCACTGCATGTTGTTGTCGCGCAGGTGGTTGTCGGCGCGCCGCTTCTGCGAGTGGATGAAGTCGCTGAACTTCTGGGGGTCGCGGACGAAGAAGACCGGTGTGTTGTTGCCGACCAGATCGTAGTTCCCCTGCTGCGTGTAGAACTTGATCGCGAAGCCACGCGGGTCGCGCACGGTGTCGGCGTAGCCGAGCTCGCCGGCAACGGTCGAGAATCGAGCGAAGACCGGCGTCTTGCGCCCGGCCGCGAGGAAATCCGCCTTCGTGTACTTCGCGGCCTCGCCGGTCGCCTCGAAGTAGCCGTGCGCGCCGCCGCCCTTCGCGTGGACGACGCGCTCCGGGACCCGCTCCCGGTTGAACTGCGCCATCTTCTGGATCAGGTAGTGGTCCTGAAGCAGGATCGGTCCGTCGGGACCCGCCGTCAGCGAGTGCTCGTCGCTCGCAGCGGAAAGCCCGGCGTCGGTCGTCGTCACCGGGGGTCGTTCGTCAGCCATCCAACTCCTCCTCGCTCGGTTTGCACGCACTCGTAAACCCCAAGACTAGACCCCTTACCTTGAGCGATGCAAGATTACAAGCCCGTTATTTCGAGTCCGTCGCGACCGCGATCGGGCCCGAGCGAGCGAGCTCGGCGAGGCCGAACTCGGACAGCTCGCCGGCGATGCGCTCGATCTGCGCCGGCTCGCCCGACACCTCGATGACGATCTCCTCCGGGCCTTCGGCCACGACCGTGCCGCCGGCCACCTGGACCCGCTCGATCGCCGACTGCCGGCGCGCCCCCTCGACGCGCAGGCGCAGCAGCGCGAGCTCGCGGCTCAGGTGCGCACGCTCGGTGAGGTCGAGGATCTCGATCACCTCGATGAGGCGACTGAGCTGTTTCTCGACCTGGTCGACCTCCGCGTGGCCGGCGTCGACGGTCAACGTCATCCGGGAGCGGCCGGGGATCTCGGCGCGGCCGACCGAGAGACCCTGGATGTTGAATCCCCGGCGCTGGATCATGCCGCAGACGCGGAAGAGGACCCCCGGCTTGTCCTCCACCTCGACCGACAGGACGCGCACGCTGGTCGCCAGAGGGGGGCTAGACATAAGCATCGGGCAGCTCCTGGAACGCGTCGAGACCGGCCCCCAGCGGCACGATCGGGTAGACGTTCGCGTCGGGGTCGATGGAGAAGTGGAGCAGGAACGGCCCGCGCGCCTCCTGCGCCTGCGCGAACGCCGCCGGCACCTCCTCGATGCGGTGCACGTCGAGGCCGGCCAGCCCGTACGCGTCCGCCAGCTTCACGAAGTCGGGCATGTGGTATCGCACGCTCTCCGAGCGAACGCCGCCGTAATAGTCGTCCTGGAACTGGCGCACCATGCCGAGGCTGCGGTTGTCGAGGATCACGATCTTGATCGGCAGCTCATGCTCGACGGCGACCGACAGCTCCTGGGCCGTCATCACGAATCCGCCCTCGCCGGCGACGCACCAGACGTCGCGATCGGGGCAGCCGAACCGCGCGCCGATCGCGGCCGGCAGCGCGAAGCCCATCGTGCCGGCGCCGCCGGAGTTGATGAAGAGGCCCGACGTCGCGTAGTTCCACCAGAGGGCAGCCCAGATCTGGTTCTGGCCGACGTCGGCGACGACGATCGAGTCCTCCCGGCAGCGTGCGTACATCTCGAGCATCACGTCCTGCGGCTGCAGCTGCCCGTTCGACTGCGTGTATTTCAGCGGGTGCTCCTCGCGCCAGCGCTCGACCTGCGTCAGCCAGGCGCTGCGCCGCGGCGGTGCCGGCTCGGCGTGCGCGGCCAGCGCGGTGAGGGCCGCCTTCGCGTCGGCGACGATCTCCAGGTGCGGCCGCACGTTCTTCCCCATCTCCGAGCGGTCGATGTCGATGTGGATGAACGTCTCCACCTTCGGCGCCCACTCGTCGAGCTTCGCGGTCACGCGGTCGTCGACACGCATGCCGACACAGATCAGGAGGTCGGCATTCTGCACGGCGAGGTTGTTCCAGCCGGTCCCCATGAAGCCGGTCATATGCAGCGCCAGCGGGTGCTGTACGGGGAAAGCGCCGACGCCAAGGAGAGTCGTGCCGGTCGGCGTGCCGGTCTTCTCGGCCAGCTCCTGCAGGTCACGCTCGGCGCCGCTCAGCAGCACGCCGTGCCCGGCGAGGATGACCGGGCGCTCGGCGCGGCTCAGCGCCTCCGCCGCACGCTCGATCAGGCCGAGGTCGGGCGGGGGCGCCGTCTGGTACCCGGGCAGCGCGACCTCGTCCGGCCAGCTGGGCGCGTCCCAGCTCGCCTGCTGGACGTCCTTGCAGACGTCGATCAGGACCGGGCCGGGGCGGCCGGTCGTCGCGATCGCGAACGCCTCCTTGATGACGCGGGGGAGGTCGTGGATGTCCCGGACCAGGTAGTTGTGCTTGGTGACCGGGGTCGTGCAGCCGACGACGTCCGACTCCTGGAACGCGTCGCGACCGACCAGGAGGGACGCGACCTGCCCGGTGATGGCGACCATCGGCACCGAATCCATGAACGCCGTCGCGAGCCCCGTCGTGAGGTTGAGCGCGCCCGGACCGCTCGTCGCGAAGACGACGCCCGGCCGGCCGGTCGCCCGCGCATACCCGTCTGCCATGTGTGCCGCGCCCTGCTCGTGCCTGACCAGGACGTGACGCAGTCGCGGGTGGCGCGGCAGCTCCTGGTAAATGGGCAGGTTGGCCCCGCCCGGATACCCGAAGACGAGCTCCACGCCCTCGCGTTCGAGCGCCTCCAGGATGATGTTCGCGCCGTTCACGTCGCCTCCTTCGTTGCCTCTCGATCCGACGGAAATGCCTACCGAAACAAAAGAAGGCCCCCGCCTTCCGGCGGGGGCCTTTGTTGCTGCTGCTTCCGATTTTGCTAACCGGACGCGCGCGCCCCCACCCTGCCAGGGAGAATTACGAGGTCGAGCAGGATGAGGTCCGTCCGATACATGCGAAGTCCGAGTGTAACGCGTCGCGCGGGCTTTTGCACAAGCCCCCGGGGCGCGACCACCGTGCCGAGATCGCTCCGCACGACGACGACGATTGGGACCTGACCTCGAATGTCGTGGTGTCTTCGGAGGTCCTGGAGCGGATCCCGGGAGGTGAGCGACGTTGGGTCGTCTTCGGGCAGTCGACGTCGATGCCGTTCGTGGGCTGCGTCCTGATCGGGCTCGCCGTCTGCGCCGGCGTCCCCACCTCCTGGGCGCGGTCGGCGATTTCTCGCGGATCCGGGAGATCGAAAGTGAGGGCTGGGGCGGCACCGGAGGGCCCTCGGCCCCGTATACGCGGTGCCTGAGCGAGGTTCGACCGGGTCACGGGCGCCCCCG
>JBAPVZ010000115.1:0-1809 GCA_049283435.1 Candidatus Dormiibacterota bacterium | reverse complement strand
CAGCGCGCCCCCGGCGAACGACAGGGTCGCGACCGCCGTGTCCTCGACCTCGATGTAGTCGCCGTGCTTCAGCGTCGCCCAGCGGCCATAGACCTCCTCGACGGGCCCCATGTACCACTGCAGGAGGTCGATCATGTGGACGGCCTGGTTCATCAGCGAGCCCCCGCCCTCGGTGTCCCAGCGGCCGCGCCACTCGTCCTTGTCGAAGTAGGCGCGGTCGCGGCTCAGGCGGGCGAAGCACTCCCCCATCGTCAACCGGCCGAGGCGACCGTCGTCGATCGCGCGCCGGATGCGCTGGGAAGCGGGGAAGAAGCGTCGCTGGAAGATCGTCGCGAACGTGATGCCGGCACGCTCGGCGGCCTCGACCATGCGGTCGGCGGCGGCGAGATCGGTGGACAGCGGCTTCTCGACGATCGCATGGATGCCCGCCTCGGCGGCGGCGACGAGGACCGGCTCGTGCTGTGGATGCGGCGTGCAGACGGTCACCGCATCGACGAGGCCGCTCCTGAACAACGCCCCCGGGTCGGTGAACGTGCGGCCGACGCCGAACCGGCTCGCAGTCTCCTTCGCCTTGCCCTCGTCGACGTCGCAGCAGGCCGCGAACTCGACCTGGTCCAGCGCCGCGAGCGCGTCCGCGTGCCGCTGCCCGATGCTGCCACAGCCGATCAGCCCCATGCGCACGGTTCCTGTCATCCCGACCCTCCTCGGATCAATCCCGCTGCCGTTCGACGCCTGCTGCCTCGAAGGCCGCGTTCAGCACGCGGTACGACTGCGTCGCGGCGGCGAGCGCGTCGTAGCCGGGGCGCCGCTGCACCATGAGGCTGATCTCGACCGTGATGTGCCCGCGATAGCCGGCGCGATCCATCGCGCGAAGGTAGCGGACGTAGTCCATCTCGCCCTCGCCGGGGATCAGGAACTCGTAGTCGGGCACGACGCCGCGCTCGTCCTTCACGTGCGTGTGGACGGCGAGCGGGCCGACCTCGGCGATCACCCCGTCCATGTCCATCCCCTGCACGTTGAAGTGCGAGATGTCGAAGTGGATGCGCAGCGCCGGCGAGCCGACCCGATCGACGAGCCAGCGCGCCTGCGCCGGCGTGTGGAGCGCGGAGGCGACGTGGGGCTCCGCGCTGACGACGACGCCCGCGCGCTCGGCGTGCGCCGCGAGCGCGCCGTACCGCTCGACGAGCCGATCGCGCATCCGCTCCCAGTCGCCGGAGGCACCGCCCGAGGTGCAGCTGACCGCCAGCCGCTCGCCAGGCCGCTGGAGCTCGGCGGCGAGGTCGAGGTAGCCCCGGAACCGCTCCAGGTTGGGGGCCACCTGCTCGGTGTCCTCGGGCAGCAACGAGGTGTTGCCGGAAAACCCGCAGAGGGCGATGCCATGGTCGTCGTAGAGCCGGCGAATACGGCGTCGCTCGCCATCGTCGAGCAGCGCGGCATCGGTCGGCCAGCCGGGGATGACGGTCAGTTCCAGCCCGTCGAACCCGAGCGCCGCACAATGCCGCACGGCGACGTCGATCGGTGTCTGCTGCATGCCCCAGGTGCTGTAGGAGAGCTGCATGTCAGCGCGCCACCGCCGTGCTCGGCGTGAAAGGGGCCGTATGCCGGCAACCGGACTCGTCTGGGCGCGTGGTAGCGACCGAGCGCCGGCGATCGGCCCTTCCTGGCGGCGACGGCGACTGCGACGGCCCGATGCGCACCTCGCCCTGCCGATGGGAGATCATGGCGCCACCTCGACCAGCCCCAGCTGTTCGTCGATCTCGCGCTGGTAGGCGTCGACGGTGCCGCTTGCGATCTCGGCCAGCTCGACGG
>JBAPVZ010000114.1:0-3152 GCA_049283435.1 Candidatus Dormiibacterota bacterium | reverse complement strand
GGTCACCATATCGAGTCGCCGCCCGGCATGGGCGACGACCACTCCTCTCCTGAGCGAAGGGCGCGACCGCCGACGCCGGCAGCACTAGGCCGCCGCCCGTCGGCCGATCAGGCGTTGCGCAGGCGCTGCAGCTCGTCCGGCGTCAGCTGGAGCGAGGCGGCACCCATGTTCTCCTCCAAGTGTGCGACCGAGCCGGTGCCCGGGATCGGCAGCATGACCGGAGAGAGGGCGAGCAGCCAGGCCAGGAGCGCCTGATTCGGCTTCGCGCCGTGCGCCTCAGCGATCTGCTCGATGACACCGCCGATCGCGCCGGCATTGCCGCCGAGCGGGGCCCAGGGCAGAAACGCGATGCCGTCCTGCTCGGTCGCCGCGAGCACCGCATCGGAGGAGCGATCCTCCAGGTTGAAGCGGTTCTGCACCGAGGCGACCTTCGTCATCGCCTGCGCCGCCCGAAGCTGTTCGACGGTGACGTTGGAGAGTCCGATCAAGCGGACCTTGCCCTCCCGCTGGAAGTCGACGATCGCGCCGACCGACTCCTCGAACGGGACCTTCGGGTCGGGGCGGTGGAATTGGTAGAGGTCGATCGTCTCCACGCCGAGGCGCTGCAAGCTCCCCTCCAGCGCCTGGCGGAGGTGTTCCGGCCGGCCGTCTGGCTGCCAGTTGCCCGGGCCGGGCCGAAGCAGGCCGCCCTTGGTCGCGATGACCAGGTCTTCCGGATACGGGCGCAGAGCCTCCCCGATCAGCCGCTCGCTCACCGCCGGGCCGTAGGAGTCCGCGGTATCGATGAAGTTGACGCCGAGCTCGACCGCGCGGCGCAGCACCGCTCGTGCCTCGGCCTGGTCCTTCGGCTCCTGCCAGATCCCCGGACCGGTGATTCGCATCGCCCCGTAGCCGAGGCGATTGACCGTCAGCTCGCCGCACAGCCGGAACGTGCCGGCGGCCTCCGCATGCATCGTGCTCATGCCTCCAACTACCTGGTTGGAAGGGCAATCCTTCCCTGGCCGATGCCGGATACTGAGGCCCGTGCCGGAGCGGAACCCGTACGACCGCATGGCTCGCAGCTACGCCGAGTTGAACGAGACCCAGCCCTTCAATGCGCTCTACGAGCGGCCGAACGTGCTCGCCATGCTCGGCGACGTCAGCGGCCTTCACGTGCTCGACGCCGGGTGCGGGCCGGGGGCGCACGCGGCGGAGCTGAGGCAGCGCGGCGCACAGGTCGAGGGCTGCGATCGGAGCCAAGCCATGCTCGCGATCGCCCGTCAGCGGCTCGGCGCTGCGGCCTCGTTCCAGGTCGCCGATCTCACGCAGCAACTGCCCTATCCCGACGGCCGCTTCGACGCTGTGCTCGCGTCGCTCGTGCTGCACTACCTGCGCGACTGGGAGCCGGCACTGCGCGAGTTCCGGCGCGTCCTGGTCCCCGGCGGCCGCGTCGTCGTCTCGACCCACCACCCGTTCGAGGACTACCGCCAGTCCGGCTTCGGCAACTATTTCGCGACCGCGGAGTGGGACGACGAATGGACCGTCGACGACGAGACCTTTCCGATGCGGTTCTGGCGCCGGCCGCTGACGGCGATGTGGGAGTCGTTCACGACGGCCGGCTTCACCGTCGAGACCGTGCGTGAGCCGAGGCCCCTGGACGAGGCGCGGGAGCGATTCCCCGACGCCTACCGACGGCTGACCACCGCGCCCGCATTCCTCTTCTTCGCGCTCCGGGCGAGGTGACGGCGGGCGCCGGAACGGCGCGCTAGCATGAACCGGATGACCGGCGAGCGTCGCGACGTCGGGAGCGCCGAAACGCTCGCGCCGCAGGAGGGCTGGCAGCGGCTCGCGCTCGGCGTGCTCCAGAAGAGCGGTGTGCTCGGCGACGAGGCGACGCCGGCCGACGCCGAGGTGCGCCTGCGCACACGGGTCCTCGACGGCTTCGACGTCGCGGCGCTCTACACGGGCCTCGGTCGGGCGCCCGAGCCCGGTTTTCCCGGCGCGCGACCGTTCCTGCGCGGCGGCGGGCCGGCCGGAGCAGTGACGACCGGTTGGGACGTGCGGGCGCTGCACGACGACCCCGAGCCGCAGATCGCGAACGCGGCGATCCTGGACGATCTGAACGGTGGCGTGACGTCGATCTGGCTCCGGTTCGGGCTGGACGCGATCCCGTCCGCCTCGCTCGCCACCGTGCTGGACGGCGTCCTCCTCGACCTCGCGCCGGTCGCGCTCGACGCCGGAAGCGAAGGGCCGGAGGTCGGGCGCGCCTTCCTGCGCCTGCTCCACGAGCGGGGCGTGGCGCCGGAGGCCGCGCGGGGCACGCTCGGCGTCGACCCCCTCGGCGTCCTCGTGCGTACCGGCGCCCCTGCTGACCTGGCCGGCGCGACTCGGCTCGCGGTGCAGGTCGCGAGGACGCATCCCGCCCTCCGCACGATCACCGTCGACGCGCTCGCCTATGCCGAGGTCGGCGCGTCCGACACCGAGGAGCTGGGCTGCTCGATCGCGGCCGGCATCGCCTACCTGCGCGCGCTCGTCGAGGGCGGACTCGACGTCGACACGGCCTGCCGGCAGCTCGAGTTCCGCTATGCCGCGACCCAGGACCAGTGGATGACGATCGCGAAGCTGCGCGCGGCGCGGCGGCTCTGGAGCCGGGTGACCGAGGTGCTCGGCGCGAGTGAGGACGTGTCTGCCCAGCGACAGCATGCCGTCGCCGCCCCGACGATGCTGACTCGCCGCAACCCGTGGGTGAACTTGCTCCGGGTGGGGGTCGCCGCGTTCGCGGCCGGGGTCGCCGGCGCCGACGCGATCACGGCCATGCCGTTCGATGCCGCGATCGGGCGGTCCGATGACCTCGCCCGCCGCCTGGCGCGCAACACCCTCGCCCTGCTGCAGGACGAGGCGGAGCTGTCGGCGGTCGTCGATCCCGCCGGCGGGTCGTGGTACGTGGAGCAGCTGACCGACGAGCTGGCCCGTGCGGCCTGGCCCTGGGTGCAGGAGATCGAACGGCTGCGCGGACGGCCCGACGCACTCGCGTCCGGCCTCGTCGCCGAGCGGATCGCGAAGACGAGGACGCAGCGGATCGACCGGCTGCGCCGGCGCCTCGACCCGATCACCGGCGTCAGCGAGTTCGCCGACCTCGGCGAGCGCCCGGTCGTGCGGGTGCCGCGCCGTCC
>JBAPVZ010000113.1:0-2332 GCA_049283435.1 Candidatus Dormiibacterota bacterium | reverse complement strand
GTGCAGCGGAACATCCCGCTGAAAGTCGTCCGGGGGATGCCGGAGCAGGTGCGCGTGCTTCGGGTTGAGCTCGGCCGCGGTCACCATCCGATCGGCCAGTCGCGGACCCAGCTCGCGCCGCAGCGCTTCCAGCTCCGGCAGCTCGGGCATCGGTGAGCGCTCAGTGCCCGAACGCGTCCCGCAGGAAGGGCGCGACGACAGTGGGAACGATCTTCGCGTCGACGAGCAGCGCCGGTTGTTCCGGCGCCCTCAGCCACTCCGCGACCGGGGCGAGGTCGGCACGCTGGCGCACGGTGATCGCCACCAGCCCGGCGCCGCGCGCGATGGCCGCCAGGTCGGTGTCCGGGAAGTGGACGAGGGGACGCCCGGGGGCGGCATCGAAGTGGTGCACCTCCGCACCGTACGCCGCGTCGTTGTAGACGACGATCACCATCCGCAGGCGCAGCCGGGCGACCGTCTCCAGGTCCGGGAGGCCCATCAGCGTGCCGCCGTCGCCGAGGGCGGCGACGGTCAGCCGGTCCGGGCGGGCGACCGCCGCCCCGATCGCGCTCGCGAGCCCGAGCCCGACCGCCTGGAAGGCCTGAGTGAAACAGAATCCTTGCGCGTCGGGCACCCGCAGATAGGAGGACGGCCACTGCAGGAAGCCGCCGGAATCGGTCGCGACCGTGCGCTCCAGCGGCAGCTGCCGGTCGAGCTCGACGGACAGCGTGCGGGGGTCGATGCGATCCGCCGTCGAGGCGTCCTCGAACGGTTCCCGCTCCTCGCGCCAGACCTCGAGCCGAGCGGCCAGCGCCGTCGATCGCCACCCTGCGCGCTGCACGTCATGCCCCGCCGCGGCCTGCTCGAGCGCGTCCACCGCCGTGCCGGCGTCGCCCAGCACCGGCACGGCGACCGGCAGGTTGGCGCCGATCGCGTCCGCCTCGTCATCGACCTGGATCAGCCTCGCTTGGGGATCGATGAGACGCCCGTGGCTCGTCGTCCACATGTTCAGCGACGCGCCCACCGAAAGCACGACGTCGGAAGCCGAGATCAGCTCCGCGGCGAGCGGCGATGCGAAGCCGCCCGAGATGCCGATCGCCCAGGGATTCTGCGCGAACAGGCCGTTCGCGACGGCACTCGTCGCGAGGACGGCGCCGAACCGCTCGGCGAGACGCTCCAGTCCGGGCCCGGCGCCGGCCAGCACGGCCCCCCGCCCGGCGATGATCAACGGGCGCTCCGCCTGCTCGAGCGTCACCAGGGCGGCCTCGATCGACGCCGCGGCGGGTACGACCGGAAGCAGGGCGGGCAGCGACGGCAGGGGACTCGGCTCCGCCGCCGCCGCGAGCACCTCGAGCGGCAGGTTGAGCAGGACCGGCCTCCGCTCGAGGCGAGCACGCTGGACCGCGCGCAGGCAGTCCCCGGCCGCCGTCGCGGGGCTCTGGACGCGCTCGGCGAGCGCCCCCACCGCCTGCGCCAACCCCGACTGGTCGATCCGGAAGTTCGAACGGGCCCCCCCGCTCTCCGCGGCCAGCACGAGCAGCGGCGTACGGCTCTTCGCCGCCTCGGTGAGCCCGGTGACGGTGTTCGTCAGTCCCGGGCCCTGGTGCACGGTGCAGGCGGGCAGCTCGCCGCTGACGCGCGCGTAGGCGTCGGCCATCGTGATCGCGCCCCCCTCGTGGCGGGCCGGCGTGAACGTCGCGCCGGCACGATCCAGCGCATCGGTCAGCGTGTAGTTGCCGCTGCCGACGAGCCCGAACACCTGACGGACGCCGAGCGAGATGAGCGTCCGGGCGACGATGTCGGGGACCTGCATCCGGTTCAGCGAGCGACGAGCGCGAGCGCGCGAGCGGGGCTGCCGGAGCCGCCGACGATCGGCAGCGGAGCGGCGATCAGAAGCGTGCCGGTGGTCGGCAGCCGATCCAGGTTGACGAGCGAGGTCAAGCCGAGCTTGCCCGCGCCGTGCATGAAGGTGTGGCAGGGGAACGGCGTCTCGAACCCTCCGGCGAGCCCGGCATCGGTGCCGACCGTCTCGACGCCGAGACCGACGATCGGCGTCTGCTCGGCGAGCCAGCGCGCACACGCGACGGATAGCCCGGGAGTGTGAGAGCCGGCGTCGTCGACGTTCAAGAAAGCGGCGGCGTCGGTCGCCCGCCGGGACCAGCCGGTGCGGAAGAGGAGCCACCCGCCGTCGGGCAGCGCGCCGTGCTCCTCCTCCCAGACGCGGATGTCGTCGACCTCGAGCAGGAAGTCGGGGTCGGCCTCGACGGCTGCGGTTCGGTCGAGGACGACCGCCGGGGCGACGAGGCGGTTCGCCGGCACGCGATCGACGGTCGGGTGGTCACGGCCGGTGATC
>JBAPVZ010000112.1:0-2783 GCA_049283435.1 Candidatus Dormiibacterota bacterium | reverse complement strand
GTCGTAGGTCGCGAGCGCGTGCGTGATCGCGACCGACAGCGGCTCCTGGTTGGACGGGTAGAGCAGCTGCGACAGCGGCAGCTCGAAGACGATCCCGGTGAATCCGAAGATCCACGCCCAGAGCAGGCTGCGCGACAGGAGCGGCAGGACGATCGACAGCCAGGCGCGAGCGGCGCCGATGCCGTGCACCCGCGCGGCGTCCTGGAGCGTCCGCTGGAACTGCGCCATCGGCCCCACCAAGAGCCGGGTCGCGGACGGCAGTGAGTTCGCGACGTAGGCCATGCCGAGCAAGAACAGCGTGCCGTAGAGCGGCAGCCCGACCGCCTGCCAGAAGGGCAGGTTGTAGGCGAAGATGTAGCCGGCGCCGAGCACGATGCCCGGCAGGCCGACCGCCGCGAGCAGCGTCCAGTCGAGGGCCCGGGCGAGGACACCCCCGCGCCGTGCGGTCAGTGCCCGCGCGATCGCGGCCGAGACGACGATCGACAGCGTCGCCGCGACCGCGGCCAGCCCGCCGGAGAGCTGCAGCGGGCCCAGCGGACCGGGGTGGGCGAGCAGGTTCGTGTAGTTCGAGGCGGACAGCCTGACCACCTTCCCACTGCCCGACTGCAGCGATGCGCTGACCGCGCCGACGATCGCGATCCAGGTCGCCTGCGCGGTGCGGCTGAGCTGGGTGCGCGCGCCCGGCCGGGTGCGCCCGCTCAACACCTGGTAGGAGCGGTTGCGCAGTGCGAGCGCCTGGCCGAGCAGCGCCAGGCCGGCCGCGGCAACGAGCAGCCAGCCGACGACGGCGGCGACCGGGAAGTTCGCCGGGAAGTTGTCGACCGCGTCGTAGAGCGTCGTGGTGGCGACCGGGAACCGGGCGGTGGCCGCGATCGTCGAGGCGACGCCGAAGTCACTGATCGCCTCCGCGAATACGATCGCGAAGCCGGACCAGATGGCCGGCATCAGCAGTCGCAGCACGACGGTCAGCGCCTGCCGGCGGCCGCCGCCGTGGACGCGTACGGCATCCTCGAACTCGCGTCCGACGGCCCCGAGCGCGGCCGAGACCGCGAGATACGCGAACGGGATGCCCTTGATGGCGAGCAGGACGATCACCCCGAGCGGGCCGAAGAACAGGGTGCGCAGGCCCTGGTCCTGGACGCCCAGCTGGCTCAGCAGGCCGTCCGGCTCGAGCAGGCGCTCCCAACCGAGCGAGGTGAGGAACGAGGGCGCGAGCAGCAACACCCAGACGAGGACGGTCCAGAGCCGGCGGCCGAACAGGTTCGTCCGCTGGGTCAGCCAGGCGAGGATCAGCGCCATCGCGACGGCGCCGCCGGCCGACACGATGCCGACGACGAGCGAGTCGGCGAGCCCCTGCAACGTCGGTCCCTGCAGCGCCTCGACGAACGGCGCCACGGTCAGCCACGACGCGCCCTGCCCGAACAGTGCGGGCGAGAAGGCGGCGATCAGGAAGAGGAGGATCGGGATCAGCAGCAGCGCCGAGAGCAGCAGCCAGAACACCGCCTGCAGCAGTGACGCCGGGAGCGACGCCGCGCGGAGATGCCCGACGCCACCGCGGCGGCGGTCCGCCCTGGCCGTGCTGCCGTGGTCGCCGGCGGCGGCGGTCAGCTCGAGACGATGTTCGTCGTGAACCACTGGTTGATCGACGCTTCGCGCCCACCCCAGGTCCCGGGGTCGATCGTCTGGTACGGCGCACTCGCGAGCGGCGGCAGCTGCTTCAGCGGCTGGACACTCTGGAGCACCGGCCAGTACAGCGAGTCGCCGGTCGGATCGGCGGTCTGCATGATCTGCTGACCTGGTGACGAGAGAACGAACGCCGCGAAGCGCCGGGCCTCCGCTTGCTCCGGCTTCGGGGCCTTCGCGTCGATGCCGATGTTGCTCGGCAGCAGCGTCACCTTGGGCGGGAACGCGACCTTGAGCGACGGGTCGCTCTGGATCGCACCGAAGATCGCCGAGCTCTGGATCATCGCCATCGAGACCTGGCCGGTCTGCATCGCATGCAGCGTGTCGCCGTTGATCGGGTTGATGACGAGGCCGTTGCTCTTCAGATCGGTGAAGTACTTCTCACCCTGGGAGACGCCGCCCAGCTGGCTCATCCTGCCGGCGACGAGCGGGTAAGTCGGCCCCGAGATCGAGGGGTTGTCCATGCCGACCTTGCCCCGGTAGCGCGCGCTCGTCAGGTCCTGCCAGCTCGCCGGCGGCGCGCTCACCTTCGTGCTGTCGTAGACGAGGGCGCCGGCGAGCGTGATGCCGGTCGGCACATAGCTCTGGTCCTTCGGCACGACCTTCTTGCCGGGGGCGTTCCAGGTCACGTTGGGCTCGTAGCCGCGCGCGAGCAAGTGCTGCTGGTCGAGCGACGCGAACGGGAAGTTGCCGTCGACCCAGAGCAGGCCCCACTGCGGATTGTTCTTCTCCGCCTGGATGCGCGAGAGCAGCGGACCGGTGCTGTCGTCGACGAGCTTCGTCGGGATGCCGGTCTTCTTCTGGAAGGCGTCGACGGTCGCCTTGTCGTAGCCCTGCGCGGAATAGACGACGAGCGGCACCGGCTTGCCGCCCCCGCCGCTGACGTTCGCGTTGGCCGACCCGCCGCAGGCGGCGAGCAGGAACATCGCGCCCAGGAGCAGGGAGCCGGCGGCGCGCCACCAGCGGCGGTCGCTCCCCCCACAGGGCAGACCGGTCGTCACGATCGTCGCCATCCCTACCCCTGCAGCCACGCTCGGTCGCCGCCGACGCGGCCCCCTGTTCAATAACACACGTCACATCGTCATGGATGCTTTCTTAAG
>JBAPVZ010000111.1:0-2932 GCA_049283435.1 Candidatus Dormiibacterota bacterium | reverse complement strand
GCGAAGTCCGCGAGCATGCGCCGGTGCAGCATGATCGCGACCGACTGCCCGAGGAGGTCGAGCCAGCGGCGGGGACGCGCGATGCCGGGAGCGGTGCCGCAGAGGCTGATCGCGAGCACGTCCTCGGCGCCGCCTTCGACCGCCAGACCGATCGGGTCGTTGTCGGCGACACCGCCGTCGAAGAAGACGTCCTCACCGATCCCGACACCGGGAAACAGACCCGGGATCGCGGTCGACGCGGCGAGCGCCGGCAGCAGCCGGCCGTCGCTGATCACCCGTGCGGCACCATCGCCGAGATTCGTCACGCCGACCTCGAGCGGCAGCTTGAGCTGATCGAACCGATCGATGCCGAGCAGCTGCAGCTGTCGCTCGACGAGGTCCAGGAGGGCGGCCGACGACAGCAGGCTGAGCTGTGCCCGGCCTCGCAGCCGGTTGACGAGAGATTCCACCGGCCGCGGTCGAAAGACGCTCGCGACCAGGCGCGACGTCCAGATCTCACGGAGCATCTGGGCGCCGGCGAGGGAGGGAAAGCGCGCGATCGTCGCGCCGTTGAGCGCACCGACGCTCACCCCGATGATGCGGTCGGGAGGCGGCACGCCGACCTCGAACAGGCCGAGCAGCACGCCGGCCTGGCTCGCACCGCGGGCGCCGCCGCCGCCGAGCACCCAGGTCGTCGTCACGTGCCCTGCTCCCAGGAGTCGAGGTAGCGCTCCTGCGCCTCGGTCAGCTGGTCGATCGCGACGCCCATCGCCGCCAGCTTGAGCCGCGCCACCTCGCCGTCGATCTCGGGCGGCACGTCGTAGACCCGCGCCTCCAGGGAGGCGGCGTGCGCTGCCAGGTACTCGATGCACAGCGCCTGGTTCGCGAAGCTCATGTCCATGACCGCGGCGGGATGTCCCTCGGCGGCGGCCAGGTTCACGAGGCGCCCCTCGGCCAGCAGGTGCAGGCGGCGACCGTCGGCGAGCCGGTACTGGCGCACGTTCGGCCTCACCTCCTGCACGTCGACCGCCGCCCCCTCGAGCGCCGGCAGGTTGATCTCGTCGTCGAAGTGTCCGGCGTTGGCGAGGATCGCCCCGTCCTTCATGACCGCGAAGTGCGAACCGTCGAGCACGTCGACGTCGCCGGTCACGGTGACGAAGAGATCGCCGACCTCCGCCGCCCGGGCCATCGGCAGCACCCGGAAGCCGTCCATCGCCGCCTCCAGCGCCCGGACCGGGTCGACCTCGGTGACGACGACCTGGGCACCGAGCCCGCGCACCCGGCTCGCCAAGCCGCGACCGCACCAGCCGTAGCCGGCGACGACGAACACCTTGCCTGCCAGCAGCACGTTCGTCGCGCGCAGGATGCCGTCGATCGTCGACTGACCGGTGCCGTACCGGTTGTCGAACAGGTGCTTCGTGTCCGCCTCGTTGACGTCGATCAACGGGAACCGCAGCACTCCCTGGCGGGCCATGGCCCGGATCCGCAGCACGCCGGTCGTCGTCTCCTCAGTGCCCCCCAGGACCTCGGGAAGGAGCTCGCGGCGATCGGCATGGAGCGTGCCGACCAGATCGGCACCGTCGTCGAGCGTCAGCTGCGGCCGCCAGTCGAGGACCGCATGCAGATGCTTCTGGTAGGTCTGGGCATCCTCGCCACGGACGGCGAACGTCCGCACGCGGGCGTCGACGAGCGCAGCGGCGACGGCGTCGTTCGTCGACAGCGGATTCGAGGCGCAGAGCGCGACCTCGGCGCCGCCGGCCGCGAGCGTGAGCACCAGGTTGGCGGTCTCCGACGTCACGTGCAGGCTGCCGCCGATGCGCAATCCGGCAAGCGGACGATCCCGCCGGAAGCGATCGCGGATGCTGGCGAGCACGGGCATCTCCCGCGCCGCCCAGTCGATCAGCTCCTCGCCGAGCGCGGCCAGGCCGTGGTCGAAGACGTCACTCGCCGCTGCCGCCATGCGATCGCCCTCCAGCTAGTACGTCAGTACGCTGCGCACGTCCCAGCCCCGCAGCAGGTCGCGACCGTGCAGGTCGGTGAGCTCGAGCAGGAACTCGAAGCCGGCGACCTCCGCCTCCAGGCGCCGGAGCAGCTGCAGCACGGCTGCCGCGGTGCCGCCGGTCGCGAGCACGTCGTCGACGACGAGCACTCGCTGGCCTTTCCGCACTGCATCCGCATGGATCTCCAGGCGATCCTTCCGATACTCCAGCTCATACTCGACGCTGAGCGTCCGGGCGGGCAGCTTGCCCGGTTTGCGGACCGGCACCACGCCGCAGCCGAGCTGGAGCGCCATCGGCGCCGCGAACATGAAACCGCGCGCCTCCATCGCCGCGACCAGCTCGACGCCCTGCTCGGTCCACGGCTCGCACATGCGGCGGACGGCCTCGTCGAAGGCGGCGTGGTCGGCGAGCAGCGGTGTGATGTCCCGGTAGAGGACGCCCGCGACGGGAAAATCCGGGATCGCGCGAATCCGGTCTCGGAGCTCGATCGTCACCCGACAACGGTACGGAAGTAGTCGATCGTGCGCGCGAGGCCATCCTCCATCGAGACGGCGGGGCGCCAGCCGAGGATCTCGTTCGCTCGCGTCGCGTCGGGACGGCGCTGCCGGGGGTCGTCCTCCGGCAGCGGTCGGTGTTCGATCCGGCTCGACGAACCCGTCCGCTCGCGGATGATCGAGGCGAGCTCCAGCATCGTCACCTCGTCCTGCGTCCCGACGTTGAACGGCATCGGATCCGGGCCTTGCAGCACCGCGAGCGCACCACTGACCAGATCGTCCACGTAGCACAGGCTGCGCGTCTGCGAGCCGTCGCCGTAGATCGTCAGCGGCTCGCCGCGCAGCGCCTGCCGGATGTAGTTCGGGATCACGCGGCCGTCATCGAGCCTCATCCGACTCCCGAACGTATTGAAAATTCGCATGATGCGGGTCTGGAGACCGTGCCGCCGGTGGTACGCC
>JBAPVZ010000110.1:0-3715 GCA_049283435.1 Candidatus Dormiibacterota bacterium | reverse complement strand
GATGGGCTGGCCGAGGGGGACGGGCTCGCCGATGGTGTCGGGCTCTCCGACGGGGACGGGCTAGCGGACGGGGACGGGCTGGCCGACGGGGACGGGCTGGCCGAGGGGGACGGGCTGGCCGACGGTGTCGGCGTCGGCTTCACGCTTGGCGTGGGTGTCGGCGTCCCGGTCCGTGTCGGGGCGGGCGTGCCAGTGGGCCGGGGAGTCGGCGAGTGCCGGGTCGGCGGCAGCGCCGGCAGGCCGGTCGAGGGCCCCGGTGCCGGCAGCTTGACTGCCGGCCCCTGCCCGCGCAGGGCGGAGATCAGAGATGGATCGCCGCCGTCCATGCCGAGCGTCCAGATGCCGAGACCGAGCAGGCCCTGCTGGTCTGCGTAGGTAGCCTTGGCCGCCAGTGACTGCGCATCGTCGTAGTAGACCCGGTACCACTGACCGCCCTGCTGAGAGGTGAGGGTCGGGGTGTCGGTCGTCGGGTCCCACGTCCGGGTTCCGGCCAGCGCCATGACCTGCGCATAGGTCAGCGGCTGGAGCCCGCCGGTCGCCGGCGCCCCCGGTTGCGGGCCGGAGACCGGCCACTCGTTGGCGTAGAACGGCTGCCCGAGGATCACCTTGCCGGCCGGCGCAACCTGGAGATAGCTAGTCACCGCCTCCTCCACGTTCCAGCCCGATCCGGCGAGGGGGGACGTAGGCCCCGGGGTTTCGCCGGACATGTCGTAGGCCATCACGAAGAAGGCATCGACGTCGGGCACCATGGCCGGAATGTCGAACCACCCGCCCGCGTCGGCGGCCGACGAGGTGTAGGTGTCGACCGAGACCTGCCAGTGCGCGTTCACCGCGTGCAGCTGATTGGAGACGGCGTCGACGAACGCGGCGAAAGCCGCTGCGTCGCCGCTGCCGCTGCCCTCGAAGTCGAGGTTCACCCCGTCCAGCCGCTCCGCGCTGACGGCTGCGGCAAGTTGGTTGGCAAGCGTAGCTGCCGCCGTCGGGTTGGTGGCGAGCGCCGTCAGCGTCGCGTCGTCGAAGCAGGTTGCCGTCAGCACGACCCGCGTGTTCGACGCGTGCGCGCGAGACACGAGATCGGCGAGCGCCTGGCTCTGATAGCCGTTCCAGCCAGAGCCGGATTGGGTGAGCGATCCATCCGCGGCGACGCTCACTCCGAAGTAACCGATCGTCGTCAGGTCCTGGACATCGATCGCAGCCTCGTCGCCGAGCATCCAGTAGGGCAGGAACCCGAACGTCTCGTGCTGCCGAACGTTCGCGGCCGAGGTGAGCGTCGGTGACGCGGGAGCCGGCGCCTGCTGGGCCGGCGGCAGGGGTGGGGTCCTCGGGAGCGGCGTGGAGCGCGGCCGCGAGGGCTGCGTCGGCATCGCCGTCGGCGGCGGGGAATGGTGCGTAGCGAGGGGCGTCGTAGCGACGGTTGGGGGGAGGAACAGGATCGCGACCAGCACGAGGGCCAATGCCGCATGGGCGAGAATCGCCCCCAGGCGTCCCTGACGGCGGACGGGGGGCATCGATGCTTCGAGCTCGAGAATGACAGCTCGCGCTCGCATCAGACCTAGCCCCGCACCGGTGACTCCACGTCGAATCGCCTCTTCCACCGATCGTACGTGCTGGCGCGTCCGATGCCAAGTGGGTGTCCGGGACAGATGTACGGGCGCCAGTTCGGCGCCGGGAGTCTGCCGGCGCGCAGAGCGGGTCGATCTCGTTCTGACGTAAGCTCCCGGCGTGGGCGTCGACAGCGGCCTTGGTGACCTCCGGCCGGCACTGCTCTTCGATCTCGACGGAACGCTCGTCGACTCCGTCTACCAGCACGTCCTCGCCTGGCATCGTGCGCTCGAAACGGCAGGCATCGACCTCTCCATCTGGCGGATCCACCGCCGCATCGGGATGAGCGGAGGTCTGTTCGCGAACGCGCTCCTGCGCGAGGTGCGTCGGGACGGATCCTCACTTGACAGCGGGGAGGTGGCGCGCCTCCGTGAGCTGCACCGTGGCTACTACGCCGAGGTGATCGGCCGGGTGCGGGCGCTGCCCGGCGCTCGCGACCTCCTGCTGCGGCTGGACCACGAACAGGTGCCGTGGGCGATCGCGACGAGTGGAAATCGTGATGGTGCAGAGACGGTCGTGCGCCTGCTCGACGTCGTGCCCAAGGTGCTGGTGACGCGCGACGAGGTGCCGTTCGCGAAGCCGGATCCGCACCTGTTCCTGGCTGCGGCGCACCAGCTCGGCGTGGACATCACGCAGTCGATCGTCGTCGGCGACAGCATCTGGGACATGCTGGCGGCGCAGCGCGCGAGAGCGCTCGGCGTCGGTCTCCTGTCGGGCGGGTATGGCGCCGAAGAGCTGGAGCGGGCCGGTGCCTTCCGCGTCTATCAGGACCCGGCAGATCTCCTGGCACACATCGACGAGCTCGGCATCCGCATGACGGCGCTCTCCGGGTAGCGAGCGCCGCGTCGAGCGTGGCCTGGGCCCGGCACGCCGGCGAGCGCTCGCCGGGCCTCAGCGGCGCATCAGCCTTCGGCCGCTCGTCGGTCGCTGGTAGTCCAAGCTGTAATAGCGGTAGATGCGCTCCTCGTCGTCGGCCGTCAGATCGGCACCCGAGTCGATCGTCGGCGCCTGCTTGATCTCCTCGTCGCTCGGCTGCACCTGCAGGTAGGTCCGTCCCGGCCTCGTTCCGCGGACAGGGACGAAGGTCAGCCGGCGGCCGAGCAGACCGGACTTGACAAGCAGAAACATCGCGTGTCCGGTCTCCGACTCGAAGTAGACGTCTTCGAGGCTGCCGATCTTGTCCCCACTCGCAGCGCGGACCTCCTCTCCCTGCCACTCGCGATAGTCGGGTGTCTCGGACATCGGTCACCTCCTGGTCGTTCTGCCGTCAACTGGGCACGTCGGGTGTGATTGCAGCCCAACGCCCGGGCCATCATAGCCGCGGATTTGGGTGCGCACGGATCGCCCGGCGTCGCGCGTCGTGGTGCGTTGCGGCGCCTCGGCGCGGACGCGTCGAGGTCGGCGGGGACGGTATGATCCAAGCCGGCCCGGCGCCGGCCGCGACGTTCGGCGGCGACCCGGCAGCGCCCACGTAGCTCAGTCGGCAGAGCACTTCCTTGGTAAGGAAGAGGTCTCGAGTTCGAATCTCGACGTGGGCTCCACTTCGTTCGCAGGTGCGGTTTGAACTTTTTTGAAGCTCTTCCTCGCACGAAACCGCTTTTACGAGCACCTTCGATTTCGATGAGTCCTGCGGTGAACAGGCGCTGCAACACAGCCTTGGTTGATACCCGCGGAACGGCTAGTTCGCCGGGCTGACCGAGAGCGGGGTGTAGCAGTTACTGCGCGAGCTGAGTGGGCGCGCCCGGTGTCCACAGGCGCGTGCACCCGCACATCTCCCCGGGCAGTCGGCGGCGAACTGGATGTTGCAGCAGGGGATGGACTCGCTGCTGGTGGCGCAGATCCTGGGCCAGCCACAACTCGCCAGCCACGATCCAGCGCCTCTACGCCCACCTGGCGCCGGACGACACCTACGACGCGCTGATCAAGGTGTTGTTGGGGAAGCCGCAGTTTCGATTTTTTCGATTACGTTGTAAGATGAGATCCATTGTGGCCCACGAGATGGTGTTTCATCCGCCGGTGGCCGGCGTCGCCGACCAGGACGTCGTCTTCCCGCCGGAGAACCTCGAGCAGCTGTTGGAGTTGGCCCGCTTTATCGAGAGTCACGACCGGGCCG
>JBAPVZ010000109.1:0-11828 GCA_049283435.1 Candidatus Dormiibacterota bacterium | reverse complement strand
GCCCCTCACCTGGGCGCGTTCCGGGGATTGGGTGCTCGTCGACAAGTCCGGAGCACCCCAGCGGTACATTGCGGGGCAGGCTCGGACGGCGGAGATCGCGGGGTTGGCGCGATCCGGGCGTCACCTCGCCTGCAACACTGGTCGATTCCAGCTCTGGACGCCGGTGCGCTGAGCAGCGGCGCCGGGTGCGGGCGCGCTCGGCGGCGGGCGCGGACTCGATCGTGACCGGCGGCGCGAGCGACGGGGCCTGCTTCGTCCTCCCTACCGGCCGGGCTACTCTGGACCGATGAGGGAGTTTCTGGATCGGCTGCAGTGGCGTTTGGTCGGGCCGCACCGGGCGGGTCGGGTGGTTGCGGTGGCAGGTCATCCGCAGGACCGCTCGACGTTCTATTTCGGCTCGACCGGCGGTGGCGTCTGGTCGACGACCGACGCCGGGGCGACCTGGAAGAACGTCTCCGACGGATTCTTCCAGCGGGCCTCGGTCGGTGCGATCGCGCTTGCCCCCTCCGAGCCGAACGTCATCTACGTCGGCATGGGGGAAGCCTGCATCCGCAACAGCACCTCGCACGGCGACGGGGTCTGGCGCTCGGTGGACGGCGGCCTCAGCTGGTCCCACCTGGGACTGGAGGCGACCCGCCACATCGCGCGCGTGCGGGTCCACCCCCAGGATCCGGAGACCGTCTACGTCGCCGCGCTCGGCCACGCCAACGGCCCCAACCCGGAGCGCGGGATCTACCGCTCGCAGGATGGGGGGACCAGCTGGGAGCTGGTACTGCACCGCGGCGAGGACGCCGGAGCGGCCGACCTCGCGATCGACCCTCGCAACCCCCGCATCCTCTACGCGACGTTCTGGGAGGCTCGCCGCCTGCCCTGGCGGATGGACAGCGGCGGCCCGGGGAGCGGGCTCTGGCGCTCGACCGACGGCGGCACCACCTGGGAGGACCTGAGCCGTCGCCCGGGCCTCCCCAAGGGCGTCCTCGGCCGGATCGGCGTCGCCCCCTCGGGAGCCCGGCCGGGCCGGGTCTGGAGCATCGTCGAGGCCGACGACGGCGCGGTCTTCCGGTCCGACGACTACGGCGAGCACTGGCAGCGGCTCTCCGAGCAGGAGGACCTGCGCCACCGGGCCTGGTACTACAGCCACATCTTCGCCGACCCCAGCGACGCGGAGACCGTGTGGGTGCTGAACCTGGATTGCTGGCGTTCCTCTGACGGGGGCAAGACGTTCTCCGGCGTGCCGGTCCAGCACGGTGACTGCCACGACCTCTGGATCGATCCCGAGGACACCCGGCGCATGATCCTCGGCGACGACGGCGGCGCCAACGTCACCCTGGACGGCGCCGAGAGCTGGTCGACTCCCTACAACCAGCCGACGGCCGAGCTCTATCACGTCACGACCGACACCCGCCAGCCCTACCGCATCTACGCCGCGCAGCAGGACAACACGACGATCGCCTTCGACAGCCAGTCCCGGTACGGGGCGATCACGCAGCTCGACACCTACGAGGTCGGAGGCGGGGAGAGCGGCTACATCGCGGTCCGGCCGGACGCGCCCGACATCGTCTACGCCGGCAGCTACAAGGGGATGATCACCCGCTACGACCAGAGCAGCGGGGAGCGGCGCCCGATCAACGTCTGGCCGGAGGAGGCCGCCGGGGCGGACGACGCACGCTACCGGTTCAACTGGACGTCGCCGATCCTGCTCTCGCCACACGATCCCCAGGTCCTCTACCAGGCCGGGAACCGGGTCTTTCGCTCCACCGACGAGGGGCAGACCTGGGAGCCGGTGAGCCCTGATCTGACCTACGCCGACCCCGACAAGCTGCGTTCCTCGGGCGGGCTGACGACCGACAACAGCGGCGCCGAGTTCTACTGCACGATCTTCGCCCTCGTCGAGTCGCCGCTGGCCAGGGGCCAGCTCTGGGCCGGGACCGACGACGGCCGGGTGCACCTGACCCGCGACGGCGGCGCCAGCTGGACCGAGATCACGCCGCCCGACCTGCCCCGCTGGGCGACGGTGCGGATGATCGACGCCTCCACCTACGAGGCGGGCACCGCCTACGTCGCCGCCGAGGCCCACAAGCTCGACGACTTCCGCCCCTACCTGTGGCGGACGCGCGACTTCGGCGCCACCTGGGAGCGCCTCGACCGCGGCCTGGCCGACAACGAGTACTGCCACGTCCTCCGCGAGGACCCGGTCCGGCGAGGGCTGCTCTACTGCGGCACCGAGCTCGGGCTCCACGTCTCGTTCGACGCCGGCGCCACCTGGCAGCGCTGCCGGGGTGAGCTGCCCCAGGTGCCGGTCCACGATCTCGTCCTCAAGGACACCGATCTCGTCGTCGCCACCCACGGCCGCTCGATCTGGATCCTGGAGGACCTGGCCGCGCTCCGCCAGTACCAGCCCGAGCAGGCGGCGGGCGCCCTGCGCCTGTACCAGCCTCGGCGCCAGGTCCGCTGGTTCACCAACCGAGGCATTCCCGCCAAGGGCGAGGCCCGGCGCTCGTATGCGCTCCTGGGTCCGGTCGTGGTCCCCTACGACAAGCGGCAGCTGCCCGGCCGGACGGAGATCGTGGACGAGCCGGTCGGCGCCGGCCGCAACCCGGCGGCCGGCGTCGCCGTCCTCTACGAGCTCCAGGATCCCGGCGACGCAGAGCTGAAGCTGACGTTCCTGGACGCCGCCGGCGAGGAGATCCGGAGCCTGGTCGCGCGGCCGGGCGACGAGGACCGCAAGCCGGAGAAGGGGAAGCCGCAGGATCCGGTGCCGCCGCGGCGCCCGGGCCTCAATCGCTTCCTCTGGGACGGCCGTCACGGGCGGGGCACCCAGATCGAGATCGATCCCCCGGACGACGAATCGTCCATCGCCAACCCGGGGCCGCTCGTCGCTCCGGGACGCTACCGGGTGCGCGTGGAGCTGAGCGGCCAGCAGGACCAGGCCGAGTTCGAGATCGCCTCCGACCCGCGCCTCACCGCCGGCGACCAGGAGGTGCGGCTGCAGTACGAGACCGGCCTGCGGATCTGGCGGCTGCTGTCGGATCTCTACGACGGCGTCAACCGCGCCCGCGCCGCGCGCAAGCGGCTCGGCGAGAGCGAGGACGGCAAGGAGGTGGCCCAGGCACTGCAGGAGGTGGAGTCCGAGCTGGTGGCGGAGGGTGGCGGCAAGCGCTCGCTGTACATCACGCGCGCCGGGCTGGACACCCGGCTCGTGCAGCTGCGCACGGTCGTCGCCGCGGCACCGCCGACGGCTTCGGCACGGGAGCTGACCGACGAGCTCGACCGTCAGGTTGCCGCGGCCCTGGGGCGGCTGACGCCGCTGCTGGAGCGGGCGGAGGAGCTGGAGCGCCGCACTCGGACCGGGGCCTGAGACCCGGTGAGTGAGATGACGGGCCGGCGAGGAGGCAGCGGCGACGAGGGCAAGCGCGCGAGCGCCGCTTCTCGCCGGGCCTCGGGTGGTTGGCAGTGAGCCTGGCCGCCGGCGGTCAGGCGGCGCGCGTCGACCGCAGAGCTTGGCCCTGGCGCGGGGGGAGCGGGCTGAGCCTGCTCGCCCTCGCCGCCGCGGCGCTGATGATCGTCCAGGGTTGCGGGGCGTCGGCGACGACGCCGTCGACGTCGAGCAAGACGAAGGTCGTTCTGGCCACCGGGTTTCAGCCGAGCATGAACTCCGCTCCCTATTACCTGGCGCAGGCTCGCGGCTACTACGCGGCCCAGGGGCTCGACGTCGAGATCAAGGACGGCACCAATCCGGCGCTGCTGCAGCAGGTCGGGAGCGGCGCGATCGACTTCGGGGTGACCAGCGGTGATTCGCTGCTGCTCGCCCAGTCGGCGGGCATCCCGGCCGAGATGGTGATGCAGCAGTTCACGCGCAATCCGGTGGGAGCGATCGCCCTCGCTCCGGGCGGCGTCTCGTTAGCGTCTCCGAGCAGCCTGCGCGGGCTTCGCGTCGGCGTCTCGGCGCCGAACGGATCGACGTATTTCGGCTTGCTCGCGCTCCTGGCGGCCGCCCATCTGAGCGTGAGCGACGTCGACGTCGTCAGCATCGGCTTCACCGAGCTCGAGGCACTCGCCCAGAGGCGGGTGTCCGTCGCCATGACCTATCTCAACAACGAACCGGTCCAGGCCCGGCAGCAGGGGATTCAGCTGCGGACGCTCGGCGTCTCGCGCTACCTGGACCTGGTGTCGACCGGCCTCGCGAGCAGCCAGCGCGATGTCAAGGATCACCCTGACCTGGTGAGACGCTTCGTCAAGGCGACGCTGCTCGGTCTGCGGGCCACACTCGACGATCCCCAGGCGGCCGCCAAGGCGACGCTGGCTCGGATGCCGGAGGCAACCCCCAGTGAGGCCTCGCTGCAGCGGCAGATCCTCCTGTCCACCCTGCCGTTCGAGCGACCGGCGGCGGGACATCAGCTGGGGTGGACCGATCCGGCGGCGTGGAAAGCGACGGATCATCTCCTCTCGTCCGCGGGGGCTACCAGGTCGAATGTTGCACTCAGCCACTGCTACACGAACCAGTTCGTCGCCAGCTGACAGCGGCTCGTCAGCCAGGCTCGCCAGATCGGGGAGAGTGGCCAGATCGGCCGCCGTCCCGCTGGTCACCGCCGGCACGCTGGCGCTGGGGCTGCTGGGCTGGCAGCTGCTGAGCTACGCGGTACCGCCCTACCTGCTGCCGCCACCCGGGGCGGTGGTCCTGCGCTGGGGCGAGCTCGTGCAGAGCGGCGTTCTCGGACAGGACCTGGCGGTGACGACCGAGGAGGCGGCGCTCGGGTTCGCGCTCGCCTCCGTCCTCGCCCTCTCGCTCGGATATGCGGTCGCTCGGCTGCGGGTGCTGGAGGAGCTGCTGGCACCGTACATCGCCGCCTCGCAGGCGATGCCGATGGTCGCCTTCGCCCCGCTCCTCATCACGTGGCTGGGCATCGGGATCCTGCCCAAGGTCCTGATCGCGGCGCTGATCATCTTCTTCCCGATCCTCGTCAACACCGTGGTCGCGCTTCGCGGCATCGACCGCGACCTGGTCGACGCCGCACGGACGGACGGCGCCTCAGCCGGGCGCATCCTGTTCCACGTCGAAGCCCCGCTGGCGCTGCCGATCGTGCTGGGTGGGGTCAAGATGGGTCTGACCCTGGCCATGACGGGGGCGCTCGTCGCCGAGTTCATCGCCACCGACGCCGGTCTCGGGTACCTGCTCAACCTGGGTCGCACCGAGTACGACGGCGCGATGGTGTTCGCGGCGGCGCTCAGCGTCGCTGCGGTGTCGATTCTTGCCTACGCCTGCGTGACCGCCGTCGAGCGCGCGGTGCGGCGTCGCGTCTGAGCAGCCCTCAGCGGGGAGGGCGGGCCGGGCGCTGCCGCCCGCTGATGCGAGCACCTGAACTCGCGCACTGCAGCAGCGCAGATCGCAGCCATCGGCTCGATCGGCGAGTCGCCGGCAACCCTCAAGGAGCTCCGTAGGCGGCGACGAACGCGCGAACGCCGGCGTCGGCGACGCGCTGCAGCTCGGCCTCGTCCAGTGCTTCCGGGCCCCGGAACAACGCGCCGTCCAGTGTCGCCCCGAGCACGAGCCACACGAAGTGGTTCGCCATCAGCAGGGGATCGTCGCCCCGCAGCAGGCCACGCGTCACGAGGTCCCGGAACCCGCCGGCGAACGCCTTGATGACGCGCTCGGGGGCGCGCTCGTAATAGGTTCGCGCGAGCTCGGGGAAATGACTCGCCTCACCGATCACGAGGCGCCGCAGCAGCACGACCTGCGGCCGGATCACGAAGGCGACGTAGCGCCGGGCCAGCGCACTTAGATCCCGGGCCGGCTCCTCGGCCTCGCGCAGGGCAGTGCGCATGTCGTCAAGGAACCCGTCGACGAGGCGCGCGTTGCCGAGGATCAGGTCTCGGAAGAGCTGCTCCTTGTCGGCGAAGTGCGTGTAGACGGTCTGCTTGGAGACGCTCGCGAGCGCTGCGATCTCGTCCATGCTCGTCCCCGCGTAGCCCTGGCGAAGGAACAGCGCCAGCGCCGCCTCGCGAATGACGTCCGCGCTCGCCAGCCGGCCGGTGCGCCGGCGCGGGGCGTTGCGACTCCCTCGTTGTTCAGTACTTGACGGTCCAGTACTCATTGGGATAGGCTAGCACCCAATCAAGTACTGGTCGGTCTAGTACCGAGGAGGAGATCATCGTGGTGAACACGTTTTCGAAGGCGGTCGATCGGGCGAGCGGCCCCGAGCGGACGGCGACGCGGGTGACCCGCGCCCTGCTGATCGCGGGCGCGGCGGCGGGGCCGTTCTACGTCGTCGTCGCGGTCGCGCAGGGCCTCACGCGACCCGGCTTCGACCTCACGCGGCACGACGTCAGCCTGCTCAGCAACGGATCGCTCGGCTGGATCCAGATCGCCAACTTCCTCGTCACCGGCCTCCTCGTCATCGCGGGCGCGATCGGGCTTCGGCGGGCCCTGATGAGCGGACGAGCACGCACGTGGGGCCCGGTCCTGGTCGGCATCTACGGCGCCGGCCTGCTCGGCGCCGCGGTCTTCGCCGCCGATCCCGCCGCCGGTTTTCCGCCCGGCACACCGGCCGGGCAGTCGACGGTCAGCTGGCACGGCATGCTGCACCTGCTGAGCGCGGCGGTCGGCTTTCTCTCCCTGATAGCCGGGTGCTTCGTGCTCGCCCGCCGGTGGGCCGGCACGCGCGAGCGCGGGTGGGCTCTGTTCTCGGTCGTGACCGGCATCGTCTTCTTCGCCGCCTTCGCCGGCATCGCGGCCGGCTCCGGGCAGCGGTGGTCGGTGCTGGGGTTCTGGTTCGGATTGCTCGTCGCCTGGGTCTGGATCTCGACGACGATGATCCGGCTCCTGCCCCGCGCCGCGGCAGTTGCCTGAGGAGTGAGGACATGAGATTTCGGGCGACGCTGGAGCTGAACGGCAAGACTGCGACCGGCATCGAGGTGCCGGCGAACGTCCTCGACGGCCTGGCCGCGGGCAAGCGCCCGGCGGTCCGGGTGACGATCAACGGCTACACCTACGCGACCTCGGTCGGCTCGATGGGCGGCCGCTCGCTGCTCCCCGTGAGCGCCGACGTGCGAAAGCACGCCGGCGCCACTGCGGGGGAGGTGGTAGAGGTCACGGTCGAGGTGGATACGACGCCGCGAGAGGTCGCCGTGCCGGACGACCTCGCGGAGCTGCTCGAGCACGACGCCGGCGCGAAGCGGCGGTTCGAGACACTGAGCTTCAGCCGCAAGCAGCGACTCGTGCTGCCGATCGAGCAGGCGAAGGCGGCGGAGACCCGGCGGCGGCGTGTCGAGAAGGCCATCGAGGCACTGCGTGAAGGGCGGGCGTGAGACCGACTACCTGGCCGATCGGCCAAAGGCCCAGCCCTCGCGGACGACATACAAGGTGACGGCGAGCATGACGAATGCGTTGAGCACGTGGAGCGCGGCCAGCGGGGCGGGCCAGGGGACGAAGCCCAATGCCGCCTGCAGTACGAGGAGGCCGAACAGAAGCCCAGTGAGTTTCTTCAGGCGGCCGGAGACCCGAGCCAGAAAGCCGGCTCCGACCATGAGCAGTATGACAATCGTGATGGCGAATGCATTCATGAAGTGGATGCCCCAATAGGAGCTGTCGTTCCACGCCGCAACGCCGTAGCTGTGGCCATTGTCGAGCTGATGAGCGATGGTGAAGAGGCCTGTGCTGGCAACGAAGATCTGGAGAACGACGAGCGCGGCGAGCAGAACCGAGAGTGCCGAAAAGATGCGAGCCCGAATCGTCGGGATCACGACTGGACGTACATTCAACGTTTGGTCGACTGTCATGTTCCTCTCCTTGGTGCTGGGCAGCACAGCAGGATTCAGTCGCAATTGGAAACTCTGCTATCGGTGAAAACCTGATGCTTGAGGTCTCTGGGGAGGTCAGCCCAGAGCGAGGGGCGAGTGAGTCCATCTGAACCCCTCTCTTCCGTGCCTCGATGGACGTTCGGTTGTCGACCTCCTCTCGCTACACGATTGCAGACTCCGGCGACGAGGCAATAGGAAGTCTGGACTAGTACAGGTTGACCGGTCGTGCCCCTTCTTGCGGTGAGCGGGTGCAAGCCAGGGCAATCATCCCCAGCTCTTGCCGGCCGGCATCTGCAGCGGTGCCGGCTGACCCTGCAGCTCCAGCTCGTCGAGCCGGTCGGCGACGAGCATCGGAACCGCTCCCGCATGCCCCTCCAGGACGCCGCCGACGCGCAGGAACGGCATCGAGCGGATCAGCATGCGCTCCCGGTCACGCTCGCAGAGCTGTCGCGGCAGGAGCAGGTTGACGAGGCCCGCCTCGTCCTCCAGCAGCAGGAAGATGATGCCCTTCGCTGTCATCGGCTGCTGGCGGCAGACGACGAGGCCCGCCGTCTCGATCCGCTCGCCCGGCGCCATCGCCCGCAGGTCCTCCGAGCTGCGCACCCCCTCGGCTCGCAGCCAGCCGCGCTGGAAGCTCATCGGGTGGTCCTCCGGGGAGAGCCGCAGCACCTCGTAGTCGGCGGCGACGCGGTCGAACGCCGAGAAGTCCTGGAGGAAGACCTGGTCCTGCCCGGTCGGCAGCGAGAGCTGCAGCTGGCGAGGACGGGCGTTCGCCGCCGAACGGGGACTGCGATCGCCCCCGGCGAGGAGCCCGAGCTGCCAGAGCAGATCTCGCCGTCCTGGTTGGAGTCGGTCGAACGCGCCGACCCGGATCAGGTTCTCGACCGGCCGGCCGGAGAAGCCGGTCCGCTGCACGAGGTCGAAGAGTGAGGCGAAGTCCCCCGCCCCCTCCCGTGCGGCCACGATCGCGTCGGCGCCGACCTTGCCCAATCCGTGCACGTACGCGAGTCCGATCCGCACCGCACCGCCCTCGGCCGTGCACGCGACCGCGCTCACGTTCACGTCCGGCCCCAGCACCTCGACGTCGTGCCGGCGGGCGTCGTTCGTGAACACGTGCGGCGGGTAGAAGCCCATCGGCCAGTTGTTGTAGAGCGCGCAGTAGAACTCGACCGGGTGATACTCCTTCAGCCACGCCGACTGGTAGGCGAGCAAGCCGAACGCGGCGGCATGGCTCTTCGGAAAGCCGAAGGAGGCGAACCCGGCGAGGTTCTGGAACATCGCTTCGGCGGCGGGCTCGGGGACGTCGCGATCGGCGGCACCGCTCAGGAACCGCTGACGGAACCCCTCCCTCTCGCGCTCCCAGTCGTGCCGGCTCATCGCCCGCCGGAACCGCTCCGCCTCTCCCGCCGTCATCCCCGCCATCGCCATCGCGACCTGCACGACCTGCTCCTGGAAGAGGACGACGCCCATCGTCTCCTCCAGCACCTCGGCAACCGTGTGGTGCACGGCGGCCGCTGGGTTGGGCCGGTGCTCGCGCTCCGCCTCGCGCGCCTTGACATAGGGATTGACGGCGCCGCCGACGATCGGCCCCGGGCGCACGATCGCGACCTGCACGGTGAGGTCGTCGAGGTTCTTCGGCTGCGTGCGCGGCAGCATCTGGGACTGGGCGCGCGACTCGATCTGGAAGACGCCGATCGTGTCGCCCTGCTGGATGCGGCGGAAGACGCGCTCGTCGTCGAAGCTGATCCGGGAGAGGTCGAGATCCGGGTCGTCGACCAGATCGAGGCACTCCTCGACGAGCGAGAGCATGGCCAACCCGAGGAAGTCGATCTTGACCATCCCCGCGTCGTCGACCGAATCCTTGTCCCAGTGGCAGACATAGCGGTTGGGCCAGGCCGCGGGCTGCACCGGCACGCACTCGACGAGCGGGTCGGAGGCGATGACGATGCCGCCGACGTGCTGCGAGAGATGGCGGGGGAACTCGTCGATCTCCCCGGCGAGCTTGATCAGGCGCTGCCAGCTCGGGGTCTCGACGAGCCCCTGGAATTGGGGGATGCGCTCCATCTCCAGCTTCAGGTTCTGGCTCGACGAGTAGCCGGAGCAGAGCTTGGCCAGCCGGTCCAGCTCGACCTCGGGCAGGCCGAGCGCCTTGCCGACGTCGCGGACCGTGCTCCGGATCCGATAGCGCGGGATGGTCGCCACCAGCGCCGCCCGATCGGGGCCCCAGCGCTCGTGCACGCGCTCGATCAGCTTCTCTCGGATCTCACGCGGGAAGTCGAGGTCGATGTCGGGGAAGCTCGACATCTCCTCGTTGAGGAAGCGACCGAGGAAGAGCTGGTTGCGGATGGGGTCGATGTGGGAGAGCCCGATCAGGTAGCAGACGATGCTCCCGACGCTGGAACCCCGACCGCGGCCGGGAGGGAGCAGCGAGCGGCCGTTGACGCTCCCCGCGCGCACCTCGGCGGCGACCTCACGAGCGAGGTCGAGCACCTCCTGGTAGACGAGGAAGAATCCGGAGAGGCCATGCTTGCGGATCAGCCGCAGCTCGTCGGTCAGGCGCTGCTCGGCGGCCTCTCGCCGGGTCTCGTCATAGCGCATCTGCAGCCGCTCCCGGCAGCAGTGCTCGAGCCAGGTGTCGGCGGTGTGGCCGGGGGCGACGGGAGGATCGGGCAGCCGGTAGCCGAGATTCTCGGTGAGGTCGAACGTGCACAGCTCGGCGATGTGACGCGTCGCCGCGACCGCCTCCGGGAATTCCCGGAAGCGTCGCGCCTGCTCCTCGGGGCGGCGCAGAAAGAACTCGCTGTTCGGACGGAGCCGGCGGTGACTCTCCTCCAACGACTGGCGATGCCGGATCGCGACCAGCACGTCCTGCAGCTGGTGGCGCTCCTGCTGGTGGTAGTGGACGTCGCCGGTCGCGACCGTCGCCACGCCGACCCTCCGGGCGAGGCGGGTCAGCGCGTGGTTGCGGGCGCGATCCCCATGTACGAGGTTGTCCTGGAGCTCGACGAAGACGTGCTGCCACCCGAACCAGGCACCGAACCGGCGCAGCGCAGCCTCCGCCTCCCCCTCCCGCCCCGCGCTGATCAGCTGCGGGATCTCCGCCTCCCGGCAGCCGGTGAGGCAGCAGAGTCCGGCGGCGTGCCGCGGCAGCTGGTCCAGCGGTAGCCAGGGATCGAGCCGCCGGCGCTCGCGTTCTTCCTGGGTCGCGAGCCCGAGCCCGTTGGCGAGGCTGAGCAGCCGGCAGAGGTTGCCGTAGCCCTCTCTGGTCTCCGCGAGCAGCGTCAGGTGGCGATGCGGGGCGCCGTCGCCGGCGGCAACGGTCAGCTCGGCGCCGATGATCGCCTTGATCGACGCCTCCCGGCAGTGGCGGGCGAACTCCAACGCGCCGAAGAGGTTGTCGTGGTCGGTGATCGCGAGCGCGCGGTACCCGTATTCGTGCGCCTGCTCGATCAGCTCCTCGGGATGCGATGCGCCGTCGAGCAGGGAGAAGTTCGTGTGCAGATGGAGCTCGACGTAGTCGTCACGGAGCGGGACGCCCATGCGGGGCCATCCTGGCGGGCGGACGCGGGACCATGCTCAGAGCATACCAAACATGCGTTTGGTGTGGGTGCGAGCGTTCCCCGGATCAGTGACCAGCCGGCGGGGGCGCCGAGCCGACACCCTCCTCCTGGATCACGGTGAACCTCGCCGGCGCCGGCGACACGTCCACCTCTTGGTCCAACGCGGGCTGCCACGTCGTGTCCCCGTAGCCCCAGGTCGTGTTCTCCCAGGTCTGGACGCTGATCTCCCACTGCTCGCTCGCCGCCACGATGACGTACTTCCCGGGGTCGGTGTACTTCAGGTAGGTGTGCGGGTTCGAGCAGAATTCGTCCACCTGCGAGACCCAGGGCGTCCCCCGATCGCCGTAATGCGGGAAGGAATTGTCGCCGTAGGTCCACTCGATCTGCTTCAGCTTGGCCGTGAAGTGGAACCGCACGCTGAAGCCGTAGCCCTGATAGGTCGTCGTCTGCTGCTGTACGTGCCCCTGGTCG
>JBAPVZ010000108.1:0-2826 GCA_049283435.1 Candidatus Dormiibacterota bacterium | reverse complement strand
GTCGTCGCCCGGCCGGCGGCGACACTCGTGGCGCGCCTGGCCGCGCTCGCCGACGAGCTGGAGGCCGGCGAGCTCGTCGTCGGGCTGCCCTACCGGCTCGACGGCGGGGAGGGACCGGAGGCGAAGGCGGCGCGCCGCCTCGCCTCCGAGCTGCGCCAGGCGACGCGCCGCCCGGTGTCCCTGGTCGACGAGCGGCTGACGAGCGTCGCCGCCGAGCGCGCGCTGCTCCAGAGCGGCCACCGGCGCGCCGCTCGAAGAGCGCTCAGCGATCAAGTTGCGGCGTCGCTCATACTGCAGACGTATCTCGACTCGCCGCGCGGCAGACGTAGTGGAGGTGGCTGAGGTGGATCAGGCCGGGCAGCTGCTGACGCTGATCGACGAGGCGGGGAAACCACACCGGTTCCAGGCGCACGACGCGCTGGAGCTGGGCGGATTTACCTACTATTTGGTGGAGGCACTGGATGACCCCGACCAGGTGCTCGTGCTTCGGGAGGGAGGGGGTACGCTGGAGGCGGTAGCCGGCGAAGAGCGCGCACGGGTGCTCGACGCGTTCGAGGCGGACGCCTGAGTCGACCCGTTCGGCCGGAGGAACCATGAAGAAGAAGCTCGCGATCGGGGTCGCGGTGCTCATCGTGCTCGGCGTCGTCGCCGATCGGGGCTATGCGTGGGTGCTCTACCAGATCGACACCCCCGTCTCTTCGGCGTCCCAACCGGTCTCGCTGACGATTCTGCCCGGGGAGGGGCAGGACGCGATCGCGACGCAGCTCCAGCAGAAGGGGCTGATCCGGGATCGCAACGTCTTCCTCGCCTACCTCCGCTACAGCGGTCAGGGGTCGCGCCTCGAAGCCGGCCGGGTGACGCTCAACCGGGACATGACCATGCGCCAGCTGGTCGTCTCCATGACGACCTCGGTCGCGCGCACCCTCGACGTCCGCCTGCAGGCGGGGATGACGATCCCGCTGCTCGCGCAGGAAGCGGCTGCGCAGGGCGCGGGCACCGTGCAGCAGTACCAGAGCGACGCCAAGACGCTGTCGCTCTGGAACGAACCGTTCCTTCAGGGGCGGCCGGCGAACGCGCCCTCCACGCTGGAAGGGTTTCTGTTTCCCGACACCTATCAGATCTACCCGCAGGGAGGCTCCCAGGCGCTGATCGCCCGTCAGCTGGCGCGCTTCCAGCAGCTCGTCGGCCCCCTCCAGCCCGCGATGGCGGCGGCGACGGCGGCGCGGCCCGCCGAGTCGCTCTACTCGGTCCTGATTCTCGCCTCGATCGTCGAGAAGGAAGAGCAGACGGAGCCGGCCCGCTCGCTCGTCTGCGGCATCTTCTACAACCGTCTCGCCGCCGGCATGAACCTGGGGTCGGACGCGACCGTCCTCTACGCGCTCGGTCGACAAGGGGGTGGGCTGACCGCGCAGGACCTCCAGGTCGACTCGCCCTACAACACCCGGCGGTTCGCGGGCCTGCCGCCGGGTCCGATCTCGAATCCGAGCCTGGACTCGATCAAGGCGTGCGTGACGCCGCAGGCATCGAATTACCTCTTCTTCTTCAGCGATCCAAAGGGGGTTGTGCACTATGCGGCGACCGACGCGGAGTTCGAGCAACAGCAGCAGCAATACGGAGTCGCCGGGCAGTGACGCAGGAGAGTCTCTCCTGACCGCCGCGCGCCGGGTCGTCCTGCTCGGCCACGGCATCTCCTACTCGGCGAGTCCGGCCATGCACGCGGCGGCGTTCGCGGCGGCCGGCCTGGACTGGGGCTACGGATTGCTCGATGTCGCTCCGGAGGAGCTTCCGGAGGCGGTCCTGGGGCTCCGCGACGAGGCCGTCGCGGGTGCCAACGTGACGATCCCCCACAAGGTCGCCGTCATGCGCCTCCTCGACGAGCTGGAGGGCGACGCGCTCGCGGCCGGCGCCGTGAACACGATCCGCAAGGACGCCGACCAGCTCGTCGGCTCCAACACCGACGTCGAAGGGGTCCGCGGCGCGCTCACCGAGGTCGGCGTCGACCCGGTCGGAGCGGAGGTCCTGATCCTCGGCGTCGGTGGCTCGGCGCGGGCGGCTGCGGTCGCGCTGCGCGGTGCCCGGCTGACGTTCGTCGCCCGGCGTCCCGAAGCCGGGGCGGGGCTCCCCGGCGAGGTGTTGGGCTGGGACGACTCCGATTGGATGCAGCGCGCGCGACGGGCGAATCTGATCCTCAACACGACGCCGCTCGGCCGTCGTGGCGAGCTGCCGATCCGGCCCAATGTGCTGCCCTCACGCGGCGCGGTCATCGATCTCGTCTACATCGACGGGGGCACCCCGCTCGTGCGGCGCGCCCGGCAGCTCGGCCTGCGTGCGGTCGACGGCTGGGGCATTCTCGTCGCCCAGGGTGCCGCGTCCTTCACCGCCTGGACCGGTCTGCCGGCGCCCGTGGAGGCGATGCGGGACGCGGTCAAGGGCTCGGAGGGTGTTGCCTGACGCTCTTCGTGCCGCCCTCGACGCACCGGTGTCGGCCGCGATCGCGTGGGGTTTGGTGGGGCTCTGCACCGGCGGCTTTGTCGCCGGGGCGAATCGCCGGCTCGCCGCCGCCGAGCAGCTCGCGGGGGGCGGCGGCCGGCTCCATTGGCTGGGGCCCCCCTTCGTGCTCGCGGTCGCGTTCGCGGCGCTCGGCGGTGAGCTCGGCTGGCAGCTCGCGCTCTTCCCGCGCAGCCTCTGGGCGGCCGTCCTCTGTCAGGTCCTGTTCTTCGACCTCGCCCACCGGTTGATCCTCGACCGCGTGCTGGCGCCGGCCGCGGTGGCGGCGTTCGGTCTCAGCTTCGTCGAGCCCGGGGTCGGGTGGGCATCGTCGCTCGC
>JBAPVZ010000107.1:0-6050 GCA_049283435.1 Candidatus Dormiibacterota bacterium | reverse complement strand
ATGTCGGAGACGAACGGGCACACGCAGAAGGGGACGTTCAAGGTCAAGTCCGGTCACGCCGAGATGCTGAAAGGCGGCGTGATCATGGACGTGGTCACCGCGGAGCAGGCGAAGATCGCCGAGGAGGCGGGGGCCTGCGCGGTGATGGCGCTAGAGCGCGTCCCCGCCGACATCCGCAAGGAGGGCGGGGTCGCCCGCATGTCGGACCCGGCACTGGTCCGTTCGATCATGGCGTCGGTGACGATCCCGGTGATGGCGAAGTGCCGGATCGGCCACACCGTCGAGGCGCAGATCCTGCAGGCGCTCGACGTCGACTACGTGGACGAGTCGGAGGTGCTGACACCTGCGGACGACGACAACCACATCGACAAGTGGGCGTTCACCGTCCCCTACGTCTGCGGCTGCCGGAATCTCGGCGAAGCGCTGCGCCGGATCGCCGAGGGTGCCGCGATGATTCGCACCAAGGGCGAGGCGGGGACCGGCAACATCGTCGAGGCGAAGCGTCACCTGACGCAGCTGCAGCGCGACATCACGCGGCTCCAGGGCCTGAACTACGCCGAGCTCGTGCACGAGGCGAAGGAGATCGGTGCCCCCGTCGACCTCGTCGCCGAGGTGCAGCGTCTGGGCCGGCTGCCCGTCGTGACGTTCGTCGCCGGCGGCATCGCGACGCCCGCCGACGCCGCCTGGATGATGCAGCTCGGCGCCGACGGCGTGTTCGTCGGCTCCGGCATCTTCAAGTCCGAAGACCCTCCGAAGATGGCCAAGGCGATCGTGACCGCGACGACCTTTTTCGACAAGCCCGAGGTGCTCGCCGACGCATCGGCCGGGCTCGGCAAGTCGATGCGTGGTATCGAGATCCCGACCATCCCGCAGGAGGAGCTGCTCGCCGGCCGCGGCTGGTAGGGCGCCGATGACTGGCGCGGGGCCCGGACCGGGCCCACTCCATCCCCTGGACCCCGAGGGCGCCCCGCTCGTCGGCGTGCTCGGGATGCAGGGTGCCTACCGCGAGCACCTGCGCGCGCTCGAGCGCGCCGGCGCGCGGACCCGCATCGTGCGTACGCAGCAGGACCTACAGGGTCTCGACGGACTCGTCATCCCCGGGGGCGAGAGCACGACGATGCAGATCCTGCTCGAGCGGATGGGCTTGATGGACACGTTGCGCGAGACGGTGCGCGGCGGTCTGCCGACCCTGGGGACCTGTGCCGGGATGATCCTCCTCTCCGAGCACATCACCGACGGTCGCGCCGGCCAGAAGAGCTTCGGCGCGCTGCCGATCACCGTCCGGCGCAACGGGTATGGCCGGCAGGTCGACAGTTTCGAGGTCTCGCTCGAGGTCGCCGGCCTCGAGGGAGGGCCGTTCCCCGGCGTCTTCATTCGCGCCCCCCTGGTCGAGGACCCGGGCACCGCCGACGTGCTCGCGTGGCTGGACGGCTATCCGGTCGCCGTGCGGGAGGGGTCGGTGATGGCGCTCGCGTTCCACCCCGAGCTGAGCGGCGACGGACGGCTGCACGAGGCGTTCCTCGCCATGGTCCGTACGGCGGCCGGCTCGGGCGAGGAGGAGCAGCGGTCGGCGTGAAGCTGCGTCCCGCGTCCTTGCTCGACCTGGGTCGGATCGAACAGCTGCATCGCAAGGCGGAAGCGAACATCACGCGGGTGCCGCCGCCGGTGCGCCTCTGGTCGCTCGTCAGTCAGACGCTGAGCGCCTTTCTGCCACTCGGCCAGGAGAGTCTCCTCTACGTCGCCGAGGACCGGGGCAAGGTCGTCGGGTTCATCCAGGCGTCCGACCGCTCGGGATCGCTCTCGCTGCCGGCGAAGGTCCACACGCTGCAGGTGCTGAACCTCTGCATCGCGCAGGAGGTCGACGAGGAGGAGGTCGCGACCGAGCTGATCGAGCTCCTCGCCTACCAGGCCGGTGACCGCGGCGCCCATCGCCTGCTCGTGCGCGTCCCGCTCGACGATGCGCTGCTGCCGATCTTCCGCATGCACGGGTTCCGGCAGTTCGCGACCGAGACGGTGCTGTTCACCGAGGCGGCGGCGGCGCAGACGAACGGTGAGATGCCGGGGGCGCGCGCCTGGCACGGCCGCGACGAGCGCCGCGTGTACAGCCTCTACCGCCGGATCACCCCGGCCGAGGTGGCGTCGCTGGAGGCGCCGACCTACGGCGATTTCCGGTCGCTGCGCGTCGAGCCGGGCCAGCAGGAGGTCGTCGAGCGGCTGGAGCTCGTCGCCTGGTGGCGGCAGCAGCGTGGCTCCGGGACGCGCCCCGACACGCTCTCCTTCCTCGCCGTCCCCGGCGCCAAGCTCGCCGGTGAGCTCGCCGATCACGCCCTGCAGGCGAGCGCCGGCCGCGCCGCCTGGGTGAGCCTGCGTCACTACGACGGCGATCTCATCGATGCCCTCCGCCGTCGCGGGTTGACGACGCTCCTCGACCAGGCCCTCCTGGTGCGGGATGCGACCGTGCGCTCCCGTGCCGCCGAGAAGGGCCTGGTACCGTCCTTCGGCTGATGCAGCACCTGACGTCGCCCACCCTGTGGGACGAGGAGGCGGAGCTCCTCGCGGACACCCTCCCGCCGCGTCTGGCGAAGGCGCTCCACGAGCGCACCGATCCGGCACAGCTCCTGGAGATCGTGCTCGACCTCGGTCGTGAGCCGGAAGCCCGGGTGCCGGGCCGCGAGATCGTGCTCGACACGATGCCGGTGACCGAGGCCGATCTCGACTACGTCACCGAGCATATCGACGCCTTCGGCGAGGACAACCGCGCCGGCATCGAGCGCACGCTGCATCGCATCAGCGCGATTCGCAACCGGTCGGGTCGCATCGTCGGCCTCACCTGCCGCGTCGGGCGGGCGGTCGGCGGCACGGCGGAGATCGTCCGCGACATCGTGGAGAGCGGGCAGAGCGTGCTGCTGCTCGGCCGGCCGGGGATCGGCAAGACGACGATGCTGCGCGAGTGCGCGCGCATGCTCGCCGACGACCAGCGCAAGCGCGTGGTCATCGTCGACACCTCGAACGAGATCGGCGGCGACGGCGACATCCCGCACCCCGGCATCGGCCGGGCGCGGCGCATGCAGGTGCGCCGGCCCCAGCTCCAGCACGCGGTGATGATCGAGGCGGTCGAGAACCACATGCCGGAGGTCATCGTCATCGACGAGATCGGCACCGAGCTGGAGGCGGGAGCGGCTCGCACGATCGCCGAGCGCGGCGTGCAGCTGATCGCGACCGCGCACGGCCAGACGCTGGAGAACCTGCTCATCAACCCGACGCTGAACGACCTGCTCGGCGGCATCCAGTCGGTCACCCTGTCCGACGAGGAGGCGCGCCGCCGGGGCACGCAGAAGTCGGTGCAGGAGCGCAAGGCGCCGCCGACGTTCGACGTGCTGATCGAGATGCAGGATCGCGATCGGGTGTCGATCCACCAGCCGCTCGCCGACATCGTCGACGCGGCGCTGCGCGGCGCCTCGCTGCGGCCCAAGATCCGCGTCCGGACGCGGGAGGGCCGGATCATCTCCAACGTCGAGCTGGAGGCGTCGACGACCCAGAACGCACCGCAGACCGGCGCGCTGCCGCCGCCCCGGCGCGGGCCGCGCGCGATCTTCCCCTACGGCGTCAGCCGTGGCTACCTGGAGCAGTCCGTCCGGGAGCTCGAGCTGCCGGTCAAGGTGCTCGGCAACCCGGAGGGGGCGGACCTCGTGCTGACGCTGAAGAACTACTACCGCCGGCGCCCCGAGAGCCTGCGCCAGGCGGAGGCGAACGGGATCCCGATCCACATCCTGCGCAGCAACTCGGTCGCGCAGGTGCGCGATGCGCTGACCAGGATCTACAGCACCGACCGCCAGGACGGCCTCGTGCAGCGGGCGCTCGACGAGACCCGCGACGCGATCACGCGCGTCAAGGAGACGCTGGAACCGCTCGAGATGGCGCCGCAGAACGCGTATGTCCGCCGGCTGCAGCACCAGCTCGTCAGCGAGCAGGAGCTGGTCGCGCGCAGCACCGGCAAGGAGCCGCGCCGCCGCCTGCGCATCCTGCCCTCGAACGACTTCGAGTAGATGGCCGGCCGCCTGGTCACGCTGGAGGGGCCGGAGGGCGCGGGCAAGACGACGCAGCTGCGTCTGCTGCGCCAGTCCCTCGCGGCCAGCGACCCGCTGATCGTGCGCGAGCCGGGCGACACAGCGCTCGGCGAGCGGGTGCGCGAGATCCTGCTGCATGGCGATGGCGAGATCGGCGTCGAGGCGGAGATGTACCTCTTCATGGCGGCCCGGGCCGAGCTGCTCGAGGAGCGGATCCGGCCCGCGCTGCAGGCCGGCCGGCTCGTTCTGTGTGATCGCTACCACGATGCGACCCGCGTCTATCAGGGAATCGTCGGCGGCGCCACGGTGCCGTGGCCGCCGAGCTTCCCGCGACCGGCTCTGACCGCGCTGCTGCTCGTGCCCCCGGAGGTCGGGCGGCAGCGGCAGGCGGCGGAGGGGAAGGCGCCGGACCGCCTCGAGGCACGGCCGCTCGCGTATCACCGGCGGGTCGCCGACGCGTACCGCTCGCTCGCGGCGCAGGAGCCGGAGCGCTGGATCGTGCTCGACGGGGAGCAGCCGCCGGAGCAGCTCTGCGCCACGCTCACCGCTCGCATCGAACGCGTCCAGCAGGGCACCATAGGGACGCCATGAAGCTCGTTATCGCGATCGTGCAGACCGAGGACGTGGGTCAGCTGGTCCAGGCGCTGAGCGACGCCGGCGTGAGCACGACGCGGTTTGCGTCGAGCGGCGGGTTCCTGCAGCAGGGAAACTCGACGCTCTTCATCGGCGTCGACGACGAGCGGGTCGATCAGGTCGTCCGCGTGATCCGCGAGAACTGCCGAGAGCGCAGCCGCTACCTGACGCCGCTGCCGCCGATGGTGGAGGCGAGCGAGATGTTCATGCCCTACCCGGTCGAGGTGCAGGTCGGCGGCGCGACCGTCTTCGTCGTCCCGATCGAGCGGTTCGAGCGGCTCTGAGGGCCCGCTCGAAACGCTCCGCGCGGACTGGTCCCGTCACTTTCGACGCGCTTCAACCGTTGTCCTGGTATGGCTCGACTGATCTACGCGGCCGCCGGCCTCGTACTCGTGCTCGTCCTCGCCGGCTGCGGCGGAGGACAGGCAGGCACCTCACCGACGCCGGGGGCCTCCTCCACCTCGTCTCCCTCACCGCTTCCGTCGAGCACGGCGAGCGGGTCCTCGACACCCGTGCCGACGCTCGGCCCGACGGCGTCTGGCGGCGTCCAGCGGTGTACCGTCGCCGAGCTGACGGTGAGCGTCGGGCAGAGCAACGCCGGCGCCGGCACGGTGCAGCGCGCCTTCGTCTTCACGAATCGCACGCAGCAGGCATGCGCGCTGTACGGGTACCCGGGGATGCTGCTGCTCGGCGCCAACGGGCAGGCGCTGCCGACGACGGTCGTCCGCCTCGCCGGCTCAAAGCAGGCGGTGACCCTCGCGCCCGGTGGCACCGCGTCCTTCCTCGCCCGCTGGCACGACCAGACCGGCTACACGACGCCGTGCCCGAGCAGCACGAGCGTCGAGGTGACACCGCCGAATGCCTACAACCACCTCATGCTGACGCTCTCCCTGCAGGCGTGCCCCGACGGCACGATCAATGTCACGGCCGTGACGGCAGGATCGACGGGAGGCGAGTGACCGAGCGGTGGGAACCGTGCCCACCTGCCGCGCCGGAGGAGGCCGATCGCCGGCATCGCGACGCGATCAGAGCCCACATGGCGGCCGGTAGCCGGCGATCGGCCGCATCGGGCCGTTGACGCTCCAGCTGGCTCCGGATACCGCGACCCGCCGTCGCCTGGCGGCGATCGCGCGCGGCGACGAGCCGGCCGACGCCGTCCTGCGCGGCGGTGCGCTCGTCGACGTCTACACCGACGAGATCCTGGATGGCTGGGGCGTCGCGATCGGCGGTGACCGGGTCGCCTCGCTCGGACCGGACGTCGACCACCTGATCGGCGAGCGGACGCGCGTCATCGAGCTCGATGGCTGGCTCGTCGCACCGGGACTCGTCGAGGGCCACACCCACCTCGTG
>JBAPVZ010000106.1:0-1981 GCA_049283435.1 Candidatus Dormiibacterota bacterium | reverse complement strand
GCCATCAGCGCCGCTGGTGGCGGCCTCGGACCCGCCCGCGGTAGCTCCGGCGTCGTCGCCGCCCGCCTCGATGCGTGCGATGACCTCGTCGACGGGGACGGTCGTCCCCTCTTCGGCGAGGATCTCGGTGAGCACGCCGCTCGCGGGCGACTCCAACTCCGAGTTCACCTTGTCCGTCTCCACCTCGACGAGGGGCTCGCCGGCGCTGACCGTCTCCCCGGCCCGCTTCAGCCAGTGGGTGACCGTGCCCTCGACGAGCGTGTCGGCGAGCTTCGGCAGACGGACGTCGATCGCCCGGCCACCCTGGGGTGGTTCAGCCATCGGTTTCGTAAGCCTCCTTGACATCGGCGAGGAACCGGCCGGCCTCGGCGCCGTCGACGGCGCGATGGTCGACCGAGAGTGCGAGGTAGGTGCGGCCGCGGCGTGGGGCGCCGAGCCGGAGCGCCGCCGTCTGCCCCGGGCGCACGGCGGGCAGCGCCAGGTGGGATGAGCCGGGTCCGTAATCGACGACGCTGATCGTCCCGCCGCCGGTGGCGGGCACGAGCGGCCCCAGGTCGAGGTCGACGACGACCTCCGCGTGCTCGGTGATCCCGGTCCAGTCGAACGTCGCATTGCAGGCCGGGTGCCGCGCGCACGCGGCCGCGACCGCGAGGAGCAGGTCGTGCGTCGTGCGACCGTCGTTCCGCACCTCGACCACGCTGCTCGCCTGCGGGGTCGACGCGTCGAAGGCGGGTGCGTTGCCCCGATGCGTCGCCCTCGCGCCCGCCCGCGGCCGGAGTGCCGCCGTCACCTCGGCCGCGATGCGCGTCGCGTTCGGCAGGAGCGCGTCCTCCATCGCGTCGGCGACCGGGACGCCGGCGACGTCCGCCATCGTGATGCGGAGCGGGGGCGTGCGCAGCTCGTCGAACGCGAGCTCGGCGACGAGCGCCGCCAGTTCCGCGCCGAGGCCCATCGTCCGCGTGTCCTCGTGCACGACGCAGAGCCGGCCGGTGCGACGGACCGAGCGCAGGATCGCGTCCCGGTCGAGCGGCAGCAGCGTCCGCAGGTCGAGTACCTCGGCCTCGATCCCGTGCTCGGCGAGGCGATCGGCGGCGGCGAGCGACTCGTGGAGCATCCGGCCCCAGGCGCAGACCGTGATCGCGTCCCCTTCGCGCACGACACGCGCCCGGCCCAGCTCCTCCGGCTCCGCCCCCGATTGGACCGGCCCCCGGACCGATCGATAGGTCATCTTGTGCTCGAGGAAGAGCACGGGGTCGGGATCGCGGATGCTCGCCAGGAGCAGGCCCTTGGCGTCGGCCGGGAAGCTCGGGGCGACGACCTTCAGCCCGGGCGCGTGGGTGTAGAACGCCTCCACCGACTGAGAATGGTAAGGCCCGCCGCGGAACCCCCCGCCGTAAGCCGTGCGCACGACCAGCGGGCAGGTCCAGTCGCCGGCTGTCCGGTAGCGGATCCTCGGCGCCTCGCCGAGCAGGTGGTCGGCGGCGGCGTGCAGAAAGTCCGCGAACTGGATCTCGGCGACGGGCCGGAGGCCACGCATCGCCAGGCCGACCGCGATGCCCGCGATCGACAGCTCGGCCATCGGGGCGTCGACGACGCGCTCGGGGCCGAAGCGGTCGAGCAGGCCGTCGGTGGCGCGGAAGACGCCGCCCAGCCGGCCAATGTCCTCGCCGAGGAGGACGACGCGGTCGTCGCGTGCCATCTCCTCCTCCAGCGCCTCGCGCACCGCCTCCAGGAGCGTCAGCTCGCGGGTCTCGAGGGCCATGCCGCTAGATTCTGCGCGCTCCGCCTCCGAGACGACCGTCGCCGACCGGCTACGGTGACACGTATGACCGCACTCGGCTTCGGGCTCGCCGCGACCGCCCCCGCATCAACCGTGCTCGCCGCAGCGCGTGCCGCGCAGTCCGGTGGGTATCGCACGTTCTGGCTCAACCATCCTCCGGCGGCCGACGGCCTGCCGCCCCTCGCGCGGGCGGCGCAGGCG
>JBAPVZ010000105.1:0-5025 GCA_049283435.1 Candidatus Dormiibacterota bacterium | reverse complement strand
GTTGGGGAACGTCGAGCTGACCTGCGTCTCACGCCGGCGCGCGCTCTCGACGAGCGCGAACGCCTCGGCGGCGAGGGGGGCGAGCGGTGGGTCGGCGCAGGCGATCGCGAGCGTCGTCGTCGCCGAGCGGTCGCGGAGCGGTTGGAAGACGACGCCCGGCGGCCGCAGCCGGGTCGTGCCTTCGGCGACGAGCGCGACCCCGAGCCCGACGCCGACCATGCCCAGCTGCGCGTGATCGGTCTGGCATTCCTGGACCGCGCGCGGGCTGAAGCCGCCGACCTGAAGGCAGAGCGCCGTCAGGCGGTCGAAGTATTCGGGCGCGACCCAGCGCGGGAACATGACGAAGCTCTCGCCGGCGAGCTCGCGGAGCCGGATGCCGGCGCTGCCGCCGGCCAGGCGATGTGGTGCCGGAAGCGCGGCCATCAGCGGTTCACGAACCAGCTCGCCCAGCTGGACTCCTGCCGGTGGCGTCTCCAGCCGGAGGAATCCGAGGTCCAGCCGCCCGGCGAGCAGCGCGCGCACCTGGTCGGCCGTGTCCTGCTCGGCGAGCTGCAGCTCGACCTCGGGATGCAGCGCACGGAGCTCGCGCAGCACGCGAGGCACCGCACCCCACCAGCCGGAGGGGACGACGGCGACGCGCAGCCGGCCGTGGGCCCCTACGGCTGCGCGTTGCGCCCGGCGGCGCGCGTCGGCGGCGAGCTGCGTCAGCTCTCGGCTGTCCTCCAGCAGCGTCTCCCCGGCGGCGGTGAGCTGGACGCGCCGGGAGGTCCGCTCGAGCAGGCGCACGCCAAGCTCGCGCTCCACCTGGCGCACGCTCTGGCTGACCGCCGACTGGGCGAGGTGCAGACGCTCGGCGGCGCGTCCGAAATGCAGCTCCTCGGCGACGGCGACGAATACCCGCAACTGGTGCAGCTCCACAGATCGATCATAGAGATCGATTGATCGATAACCAATCCCGCGTTGACATGATCGATTGCAAACCCTGATCATGCCGTCAACCGCCGTGTATGGCTGCGGGCGGCTGCGGGGGCGCGGCCGGCGTCGGGGAGCCGGCAGCAGGGAGAGGAGACGAGCCGATGGCGCGCATGACGATCGACGATGCCCCGCTCAACGGGTTCCATCTCCGGGTCACCGCCTACACGACCGGCGGTGAGTTCTGCGACGGGTACATCCTCGGCGTCGTCGGCATCGCGCTGACGCAGATCACGCCCCAGATGCACCTCGACGCCTTCGCGAACGGGCTGATCGGCGCCTCGGCGCTGATCGGGATCTTCGTCGGCAGCATCGTGTTCGGCCCCATCACCGACCGGATCGGGCGCCAGACGATGTACACCGCCGACCTGCTCGCGTTCGTCGTCGGCTCGGTTCTGCAGTTCTTCGTGCAGGATCCCTGGCAGCTGTTCGCGCTGCGGCTCCTGATGGGGGTCGCCGTCGGCGCCGACTACGCGATCGGTGCGGCGCTGCTGTCGGAGGTGGTGCCACGCCGCCATCGCGGGCCACTGCTCGCCTGCCTGAACGCGGTGTGGACGGTCGGCTACGTCGTCGCCTCGCTGGTCGGCTACGCGATGCTGGGCCTGGGGCCCGACGCGTGGCGCTGGCTGCTCGCCTCGAGCGCGGTGCCGGCCGCGATCGTCGTCCTCGCCCGCCTCGGCACGCCCGAGTCGCCGCGCTGGCTGATCTCGAAGGGACGGCGCGACGAGGCGGCGGCGATCGTCCGTCGCTACATCCATCCCGACTGTGGCATCGACGATCTGCACCCGGACGGCGAGCGCTACGGGTACCGCGTGCTGTTCAGTCCGCGCTACCTGCGGCGCACCGTGTTCGCCTGCGTGTTCTGGTTCTGCCAGGTGCTGCCGTTCTTCGCGATCTCGACGTTCGTCCCCGAGATCTTCAAGGCGCTGCACTTCTCGAACGCGTTCACCAGCTCGCTCGTCTACAACGTGTTCCAGCTCGCCGGCGCGGTGCTCGGCGTGCTCGTCATGAACCTGTTCCCGCGTCGGCGCTTCGTCATCTGGTCGTTTGCGGTGATCGCAGCCGCGCTGCTGTTCCTCGGGGCCTGGCCCTCGGCACCGATCGTCGCCATCACGATCGCGTTCGCGATCTTCGCGTTCGTCGTCTCCGGGGCGGGCAACCTGGAGACCGTCTATCCGAGCGAGCTCTTCCCGACCGAGATTCGGGCGTCGGGCTGCGGGCTCGCGGCCGCGTTCAGCCGCATCGGCGCCGCGGGAGGCACCTTCCTCCTCCCGATCGTGCTCGCGTCGTGGGGCGTCGGCCCGGCGCTGCTCGGTGGCGCGGCGGTCGGCATCATCGGGCTCGCCGTCAGCATCGCCTGGGCGCCGGAGACGAGGGGGCAGACGCTGCTCGCGGCGAGCACGGACGCGGTGCCGTCGACGAGCCCGAGTTGAGCGCAGCGGAGGTCCGGGCCGCGCCGGCATCGCATACCAGGGGAGAAGACTGCATGGACGCAGACGTCGCCATCGTCGGGACCGGCACCATGGGCAGCATGGCCGCCTGGCAGCTCGCGCGGCGCGGCGTCAGTGTGCTCGCGTTCGAGCAGTTCGCGCCCGGCCACGACCGGGGCGCGGCCGGCGGCGAGACGCGCATCTTCCGCACCGCCTACCTGGAGGGCGCGCAGTACGTGCCGATCCTGCAGGCGGCGGCGCGCGAGTGGCGCGAGCTGGAGAAGGAGACGGGGCGCCAGCTGCTCGCCATGAACGGCGGACTGATGATCGCGTCCGAGGCGAGCGATCTGATCCGCACCGTCCTGCAGTGCGTCGAGACGTTCGGGCTCGACCACGAGGTGCTGAGCACGGCGCAGGCGGCGCAGCGCTGGCCGCAGCATCGGTACCGGTCGGAGGACGTCGTCGTGCTCGATCGTCAGGCCGGGTACCTGCGGCCTGAGCTGGCCGTCGCGTCTGCCGCCGGGGCTGCAGAGGCGCGAGGCGCGCGTGTGCTGCGACACCACCGGGTCGAGGCGATCGAGCCCGATTCTGACGGGGTGACGATCGTGGCGGGAGGCGAGCGCTTCCGCGCCGGCCGGGTGGTCGTCACGGCGGGCGCCTGGACGGGGTCCGTGCTGCCGAGGCTGGCAGCGTCCGTGGAAGCGCGCCGCCTCGTCATGACGTGGTTTCTGGCGCGCGACATCTCGCTCTTCGCGCCCGACCGGTTCCCGATCTTCATCCGTGAGGTCGACGGCGTCCACTTCTCGGGCATGCCGTGCGTGGACGGCACCGAGGTCAAGGTGGCGCTCAACGACGTGTACGGTGCGGTCGCGGATTCCGATGCGCTGCAGCGGAGCACGACACCGGCGGAGATGGCGCCGATCGCGGAGACCGTCGCCCGCTGGTTCCCCGACCTGGAACCGGAGCCGTCGCGCATCAACGTGTACCAGGACGGCTACACGCCCGACCACCACGCGATGCTCGGGCCGCTACCCGGCCTGCCGAACGTGGTCGTCGCCTGCGGCTTCTCAGGCCACGGCTTCAAGATGTCGCCCGCGCTCGGCGGCGTCATCGCCGATCTCGCGCTCGGCCACCAACCCGGCCTGCCGATCGAGCATCTGGCACCGGCGCGACTGCTCGCGTAGGGGCGCCGTTCGCACCAGCGCGTCGCTCCTCGCGCCACGCGCGCCCGCGCGCCCCGCGCGTAGGGGCCGTTTGCCGGGAAACGGACCCCTCGAAGCGCCGCAGAAGCGACCGTCTGCCGGCAAACGGCCCCTATTCCCGCGCCTACCCAAAGCGCTCGACGACCAGGAACACGCCGAGCGCGATCAGGGCCAGCCCGGCGACGCGCTCCGCCCGCTCACGCACCCGCTCCCCGATCACCTTGCCGAGCGCGAGCCCGAGCTGCGAGGCGACGACCGTCTGCACGCCGATCGCGACCAGCACGGCGAGGACGGGCAGCCGGCTGAGCCCGAGGCTGAATCCGATCGCCAGCTCGTCCAGGCTGATGCTGACCCCGAGCCCGATCGTCGCAATCGGCCCGGCGCTGAGGAGCCGTCCCGCCCGCTCCTCCTCTTCCTCGCCTTCCTTGCGGAGCACGATCCAGGCGCCGAGTGCGACCAGGAGCATGGCGGCCGCGAGCGTGCTCCAGGTGCCGGCGACGTGCGCGATCGGGGCGCCGGCGAGCACGCCGATCAGCGGCATCCCGACCTCGAAGAGGACGAACAGCGCCGAGATCCGCAGTCGCGCCGGCCGCGACGGCGACAGCGCCCCGACCGCCGCCGAGACCGCGAACGTGTCGAAGCCGAGGGGCAGCACGAAGCCGACAACTCGGGCTACCTCACCGAGCTGCATCGCACCAGCGTCGCCGATTCCGAGTCGGGTCTGCCGGCCGCCCGCCGCGCCGTCTCAGCCCGAGCTGTCCCGAGCGCGCCGGCACCAGCCTCAGCGGACCTCGCGCAGCCGGCCCGTCGTCACGTCGTAGACGAAACCACGCGTGCGGGTCGCGTCGACGAACGGGCTCGCGTGCAGCCGGCGCAGCGACCGGCGCACGGCGACGTCCAGATCTGCGAACGCCTGCAGCGCGAACCGTGGTCGGTGGCCCGTCTCCTGCTCGATCTCACGCTTCAGGTCGGCGTCTCGAAAACCCAGCTGCCCGCAGTCGGTGTGGTGGATCAGCGCGATCTCCCGCGTGCCCAGGCGCCACTGCGAGACGACCAGCGACCGCACCACGTCCTGCGTCACGACGCCGCCCGCGTTGCGGATCACGTGCGCATCGCCGAGCTGCAGCCCGAGCAAGCCGTGGACGTCGAGCCGCGCGTCCATGCAGGCGACGACCGCGAGGCCCTTCCGGGGCCGCGGCTGGACGGCTCCTGCCGAGAACGCCGCCGCGTACCCGCCGTTGCTCGCGAGCGCCTCGTCGATCGCTGACCGTGGATCCTCCGCCCTCGTTTCTCTTCGCATCGAGGAACGACCGTACCGCACGACTCGCGTGACGGCCGTTCGCCGGGAAACGGACTCTTCGCGGCGCGAAGAAGCGACCGTCTGCCGGCAAACGGCCCGTATTTCGCCGCTCAGGGCTTGC
>JBAPVZ010000104.1:0-8639 GCA_049283435.1 Candidatus Dormiibacterota bacterium | reverse complement strand
GACCTGGTGTGGGCCGCCTCTTCCCTGCACGAGGTCGCCGCCCCGGACCGGTTGTTGCGCGACGTCTACGGCGCGCTGAACCCCGGGGGCGTGCTCGTGGTGATCGAGATGGACGCCCCGCCCCGCTTCCTGCCCGACGACGTCGGGCGGGGCCGGCCCGGCCTGGCGTCACGCTGCCACGAGGCCCTGGCGCAGGCGAACTGGAACTCGCACCCGAACTGGGGCCCCCAATTGGAGCGCGCCGGCTTCGCGATCGCCGCGCAGCGCAGCTTCAGCACCGAGGCAGGCGCTGCGCCTGGTCCGGGAACCATCGGGCGGTATGCGCACGCCTATCTGGGCCGGATCCGCCCCGCCCTCGACGGCCAGCTGGCGGGCGACGACCTCACCACCCTCGACCGCCTCCTGGCACCCGATCGTCCGGACGCGCTCCTGCGCCGCCGCGACCTGACGGTGCGTGGTAGCCGGACCGCCTGGGCGGCTCGTCGCCCCTGAGCCGAATGCGGCCATTCGCCGGCAAGGTGACGCTTGACGCGGGGTAGAAGCGTCCGTTCGCCGGCGATCGGCCCCCGTGGGTGCGCGGCCCCCCTTGGGAGCTGCGCGGGAGAGCGGCCCGGGGAGCGGGCAGAGGGGCGGCTACGCGGAGGCGACTCCCAACCCGGCGGCCAGGCGAGCCCGGCAGGCGGTGAGGCGCGCGATCTCCTCGTCGAGCACCTGCAGCAGGTGGGGGCGCGACGGGTCGGCGGGCAGGTCCAGGCGGGACGTCCGCAGCGACGCGCGGCGTACGTCGCGCACGAGCTCGTCGAGCTGGTGGAGGTCGATCGCCTGGTCGCCATCCGACCACGCGTCTTCCGGCTCGGGGTGGGCCTCGACGAGCAGGCCGTCGGCCCCGGCGGCGAGGGCCGCCCGACCGAGCGGAAGGACCCAATCCCGGTTGCCCGCGGCGTGCGAGGGATCGACGAGGACCGGCAGATCGGTGAGCTCCCGGGCGACGACGACCGCGCTCACGTCGAGGGTGTTGCGCGTGCGTGACTCGAACGTCCGGATGCCCCGCTCGCACAGCACGACGTCGTCGTTGCCGCGGCGGCGGATGTACTCCGACGCACCGACCCATTCGTCGACCGTCGCGCCCATTCCGCGCTTCAGCAGCACCGGTTTGCCGATGTCGCCGAGCGCCTCCAGGAGCCGGAAGTTCTGCATGTTCCGTGCGCCGACCCAGAGGCAATCGGCGAGATCGGCGACGAGCTCGGCGTCCTCCGTGCCCAGCACTTCCGTGAACAGCGGGAGGTCAGTGCGGCGCTTCGCCTCGCGAAGCAGATCGATGCCGTCGACGCCGAGGCCCTGAAAGCTGTCCGGTCGCGTGCGCGGCTTGAAGATGTTCGCGCGCAGCCCGTCCACCCCGGCCTCGACGAGCTGGGCCACGTGCTCCCCGTAGCCGGGCTCGACCGAACACGGTCCAGCGATCAGGCAGGGGCTGCCGTCGCCGATCGTGAGAGATCCGATGCGAACGGGCCGCGGACGTTCCACCGCGGGGTCGACGTTCGGTTCCAGCTCCAACATGTCCTCGTCCTCTGTTTGCACCCCTCCTACCACCACGCGGGTGGTGCCGGCGGGGGAGCTTCAGGACGAGGGGTGACCTACGACGTCCAGGCTCCGGCGACCCGCCGGCCCGGTAAACGAATAGGCGTAGTACCAGAAGACCTGAGAGCTGAACATCGTGGTCCCACGAGCGTAGCACGTGCGTGGCGGCGGTCGCATCGGAGGCGGCGGTGGGCCCCCGTGCGGTACGGCGCCCGCGATGGGTGACTGCCGAACGCGCCCGGAGCCGGCCTCGAGTGGGGCTGCAGGCGCCGCAGCGGCCTTCGTCCCTGTGGGATGTTGAGCCCATGGTGGACCTCAGCGGAAAGGTCGCGATCGTCACCGGCGCCGGCAGCGGGATCGGCTTTGCGATCGCGGAGACGCTGTCCGGAGCCGGCGCCTCGGTCGTGATCGACTATCTCGAATTCGAGGAGCAGGCGCAGGGGCTGGCGGCCCGGCTCCCACGAGCGATCGCGGTTCACGGCGACGTGTCCGACCGCGCGCAGGTGGAGGCGCTCGTGGCGGCGGCCAGGGACGCGTTCGGCGGCGTCGATCTGCTCGTCAACAATGCCGCCCGCAGCCACCGGTCGCCGTTCCTCGAGATCACCGACGACGACTGGTGGGTCCAGGTGCGCACGATCCTGGGCGGCACCTTCCTCTGCTCGCAGGTCGCCGGTCGGGCGATGGTCGAGCGGGGCGGCGGGGCGATCGTGAACATCTCCTCGATCCACGAGGACGAGACGTTCCCGGAAGGCGCGGCCTACTGCGCGAGCAAGGGCGCGATCCGGATGCTGATGCGGAATCTGGCGTTCGAGCTGGGGCCACTCGGCATCCGTGTCAACAACGTGGCTCCGGGCGCGATCCGCAGCCGGCCGCAGTCCCCCCTGGTGACGAACCCGGAGCTGGCGAGACGGCTGCGGGAGGTCGTGCCGCTCGGCCGCATGGGCGAGGTGGGTGAGGTCGCGAAGCTGGTCACGTTCCTCTGCTCCGACGACGCGAGCTACATCAGCGGCGGCAGCTACTCCATCGACGGCGGCATGGTGCGGTTCTCGGAACCGTTGTAGCGAGGGACGAGATGGGCGCGAGGCTGAAACGGTCGCGTAACGCTTTGACGACAATCGGTCATACGGTGATCTGAGCCGGTGGTATCGATCAAGCGAAGCTCACCGTCTACCTCGATCCCGACGTTGCTCGTGCTGCGCGCGTATACGGCGCGCGGACCGACAAGCGCGACTCGGAGGTCATCGAGGAGGCCCTGCGCCATCTCCTTGCCGTGACGGCGCTCGACGAGGCACAGCGGCTGTCGATGCTGACCGAGGACGAGGCGAGCGCCGTCGCGAGCGAGGAGCTCTATTCCTATCGTCGGGAACGTAGCTCGCACTGATACGGGTCGTCGTCGACCCGAACGGGGTGATCTCGGTATGCATCGGCCCACGAGGCGGGGCCGTCAGATCGCCTGGTTCGGGCGCCGGCGGTTCCCCAACTGGCTCCGGGATGGCCGGCGACGATCGCCCGGAGCGGGAACGGGGCGAATCGGCGTCGCACGCCGGTACCGCGCCGGTCAGCTCGTGCCCGGCTCGTCCCCCGAGGTGATCCAGCGACCACCGCCCTGGCTGCCGATCAGGTCGTCCGCCGATCCCGGCCCCCAGCTGCCGGGCGTGTAGACCTCGGGATGCCCCTGGGCCTCCCACGACGTGATGAGGGGATCGACGATCTCCCAGGACTGTTCGATCTCGCGGCCGGTCGGGAACGACGAGTGACCTCCGCTCAGGACCTCGGCGAGCACGTTCTCGTAGGCGTCGGGCAGCGGCCGCCGCGTGAGGGTCTGGTATTCGAGCTTGAGGCCCGCCGGCACGACCTCGAATCGAGGGCCGGGCCGCTTGGCGCCGATCCGGATCAGGATTCCCTCGTCGGGCTGGAACCGCAGCACGATGAGGGTGGGGATGCCGCGCTGGGTGACGCCGTCCGTCCGCAGCGCGGGCGAGTCGCGCAGCCGCACGACGACCTCGGTCAGCCGCCGGCGCAGCGCCTTGCCGGTGCGCACGAAGATCGGGACGCCCTGCCAGCGCCAGTTCTCGATCGACAGGCGCGCCGCGGCATACGTCTCGCGGCGCGAGTCCGGCGTGACGCCCTCCGCGTCCAGGTAGCCGTCGTACTGTCCCCGTACCGCCTTCATCGGCTCGATCGGGCGCACCGCGCGCAGCAGCTCCAGCTTCGAGTGCCCGATGTCGGTGGGTGCGAACGTCGCCGGCGGCTCCATCGCGACCAGCGCCAGCAACTGCAGCACGTGGTTCTGCACCATGTCCCGCACCGCTCCGGTCGTGTCGTAATACCCGGCGCGCGTGCCGATGTCGTCCTTCTCGGCCGCGGTGATCTCGATCGACTCGATCATCGTGCGGTTCCAGATCGGCTCGAACAGCGAGTTGCTGAAGCGGAACGCGAGGACGTTCTGCACGGTGTCCTTCGCGAGATAGTGGTCGATGAGGTAGACCTGGCTCGTGTGAAACAGCTCCCTGAGCTGCGTGTTCAGATCCCGCGACGACTCGGCGTCATGGCCGAGCGGCTTCTCGAGCACGATGCGCTCACCACCGTCGCGCTCGGCGAGCCCGGCGCCGCGCAGGCTGGCGAGAATCGCACTGAACGTCTGCGGCGGCGTCGCCAGGTAGAAGATGACGCGTTCGCCGCCGCTCAGCTTGTCCTTGAGTTCTTGGTAGCTGGCGACGTCACCGTAGTCGAGCCTGACCCACGCGGCATGCTTCGCGAGCTCGGCGTTGCCGCTTGACTTCTCGACGAGCGCCGGGAACTGGCCGTTCGTCAAGGAGGACCGGCCGGCGCCGAAGAGACGGATCCCGCCATTCGCAACCGCCGCCTGACGACCGAGCGCGGGGAGGATCTTGCGCTGCGCGAGATCTCCGGAGGCGCCGAAGACGACGATCTCGGTGGGGGCGTTGGAGGAGGCCACTCACTCCATCATCCCACCTTGCGGGACGCCGTCCAGGCCGGATGTTCAGGGGCGGTGGGGGCCCTCCGGAGCCGATTCCTGCGATTCCGGGGCCGGCGCCTCGGGTTCGCTCGACGCGACCGGCGGATTCCGGTGTAGCCCGGCGGCGACCGGCTCAGGCTCCTCGCCGGCGACCACCGCGGCACCGGTCCCGTCGCCGGCGGCCGGGTGTGCCTCGACGGATGCCGACGCCTCGTGCTCGTTGGGCGCCGCCTCGGCGACGGGCGGCTCCGTCCCGGCGACGATCGGCTCGGTTTCGGGCGCGCCGGAGGCGTCGGGCTCGGACACCGTGCTCGCGGGCTCCTCGGTCGCAACCGGCTCGTACTCAACCGTCGCCTCCGGGGTCGCCGGCTCCTCGAATGCCTGCTTCATCTGGTCCTGGATGCCGTCGGTGGCGCTCCTGAACTCACGCATCATCTTGCCGACGGCACCGCCCAGCTGGGGCAGCTTGCCGGGGCCGAAGAAGATCAGCGCGATCGCGAGCAGGACGATCAGGTAGGCCGGGTGAAATCCAAAGTCCATGGCATTGCTCCCTGCTCGCGAAGCTTACTCCGGGTGCCTGGAGCACGTCATCTCCCGTACTCCGGGCGGCCGCCGCCTCGACCTCAGACCGGCGGCGCCGGATCGTACTGGATGCCGCGCCGTACCTGCCTCGCACGCTCCGGGGACGCGAGCCGGCGGACCAGGTGGAGCGCCATGTCGATGCCGGCCGAGACGCCGGCGGCGGTCACGACCTCGCCGCTGTCCACGAATCGCGCGTCGGGCCGCACCGCGATCGTCGAGTCGAGCTCGGCGAGTCGTTCGAGAGACGCCCAGTACGTCGTCGCCGGACGGTCTCGGAGCAGGCCGGCGGCCGCATAGACGAGGCTCCCGGTGCACACGCTCGTCATCAGAGTCCCGCCGGCGGCGAGCTGTCGCAGCCGCTCGTGCCGCGGATCCCCGGTGTCCAGCTGCGCTCGAGTGCCGCCCCCGCCAGGGTAGACGAGGACGTCGAGCGTCCCGGCGCCGGCCCAGGTCACGTCGGCCAGCGCCCGCAGGCCCTTCGCGCTCCGGATCGGTTCGAGCGTGTCGCCGACGATGACGACCTCGACCCCGTCCTCAGAAAAGGAGTGCGCCCAGTAAGCGAGCACCTCGTAGGGACCGACCCAGTCCAGCTCCTCGGCACCTTCGAACAGCGCAATCCCGATCCGCATCACGACGGGAGCATAGCCGCCCGCTGCCCCAGCACCTCACCGGCTGATCGCCGCCCCTTCAACGGCTCCCCGCTTGGATGAGACGATGACGCTGATGACGAACGACGCAGCAGAGCCCCGCGCGGCAGGACCGACGAACGGACGCGATCTCGCCGGGCTGGGCACCGCCGACGGGCGCCAGATCCGCCCCGGGCTCGTCTACCGCTCCGACGACACCGGCTGGGGGCTCGGCACGCGAGCGGCGGAGCTGCCCGCGCAGGCCGCGACCGCCGTCGATCTCCGGCGTCCCGAGGAGGTGGCGCAGCGCGGCCTTCCCTGGTTTGTCGGCGAGGGCACCACCCGCGTCCCGAAGAACCTCTCGCCGGTCGGCACGGTCGCGACGACGATCACGGACGAGGTGGCCCTCGGCACCTTCTACGCGCGTCTGTTCGAAGCGCAGAGGCTGAACCTCGGCGAGATCATGCGCGAGCTCGCGACCGACGCCGAGGTGCCGGCCGTCATCTACTGCGTCGCCGGCAAGGACCGGACCGGCGTCGTCGTCGCGACGCTGGGCATGCTGCTCGGCATACGGCAGGAGGAGCTGATCGCCGACTACCACCGGAGCGCCGCGTTCATGGACGGCGTGCGGGCGACCGGCCAGCTTCGCGGCGCGGAAGAGGAGGGCGTCGTGCTCCCGCTGCACGCGGCGCCGCCCCGGGCGATCGCACTCTTCCTCGACCACGTCACCGCGCGCTACCCGTCGGCCGACGAGCTCACCGAGGCGCTGTCTCTCCCGCAGGCGACACTGCTGGAGCTGCGCCGGCGACTGCTGACGCCGAACGGCAGCGCGACCGGGACCGCCGACACCCGGCCGCACTAGCGGTTAGCCCTCGACGATCTCGAGCCGATCCGCGCCGCCGCCGACGCTGACGTCGTAGCCGTCCGGCACCTCGTCGAAGTCGCTGGTCTGCCAGCGGAGCCCGCCACCGACGGCTCCGAAGTGGAACGCGTCGACGTCGAGACGTGTCGCTCCGCCCTTGATGTGCAGCCGCAGGGCGGTTCCCGGGGGGCGGCGCAGGCGCATCCGGCTCAACCCACCGCCGATCTCGACCACGACACGCCCCTCTGGGCGGGGCAGACGCAGGTCCATGCGGCTGCCGCCGTGACGGATCGCGAGCGCGCGCAGCACGACGCCGGCGAGGTCGGCTTCGAAGCGTGCGGCACCCCCGTCGACGACGACCGTCCAGGCCACGCCCGCCGCGATCGTCACCGTCCCCGGCCCGATCCAGCCGCCGAACAGTCCTCGCTGCGCACCGAGGGTGACGGTGCCGTCGAGCTCGCGCAACTCAACGGTGCCCTTGCCCGAGATCTCGGCGGCGCACAGGTCGTCGCCGAGCGGGCGTGCGAGCACCTGCACGTTGTTGACCCCGGTGAGCAAGAGGCGGGCCTCCCGCAGTCCCGCCCGCGGGACGGTGAGCGCGCGCCGTTCACCGCCGGCGGGGGCCGGATGGCGAGCACTGAGCCGGTCCGTCTCCTCGCGAAGGAGCGGCCCCAAGCGTTCGAGCGACCGGGTGAGAGCGGCGATCGTCGTTCCGTTCAAGGTGCGCGTGAGCTCCCCGACGGCTGCGGCCAGCGGATCGAGCACGATCGCCAGGTCGTCGCCGCCCGATTCCCGCAGACGCACGAGGACGCGCCGGCGATCCTCCGCGTCCCGTACCCGCTCGACGAGCCCGCGCTGCTCCAGCCGGTCGAGGACGCCGGTGACCGCACCCGTCGTCAGCCCGAGGAGCTCCGCGAGCCGGCCCGCGGTCGCGTCCCGTTCGGCCGCCACGAGCTGCAGGCAGCGGAGATCGCTGGACTGCAGGCCGAGCACCTCGGCCTGCCGCTGGTGGGCACCGACCAGGTCGCCGGCGAGGTGGCGCAGGGCCGCCAGCAGGGCCGTCCCGCCGGCGTGGCGATCGTCGCTCACCGCTGTCCTGTCCTCTGTGGTCGAGGGGGTTGCATTCGACTATCTTACTCGCTAAGATAATGACCACGGCATCGATGCCGGGTTCCGGTTGGCAGACCAGGGCTCAGGAGGCATCCGCCGGCGTCGTCCCGCCGCACCGCGGGATCGGGAACTGCGCTCGGGGCGTGCACCTCGGCGGCGTGGCTCCTCCCCGCGTGCGGTGCAAAACACCTTTCCTGGAGGAGCCCTCGATGTCCATCGAACCGCGCCAGCCCGTGACGCTCACCACCGCACCGACCGATCCGGTCTCGGGAGACACTGCGATGACCGTTCCGCCCTTCGAGCCCGCGCCGACCGCGCAGACCCTGCCCGAGCCACCCGCCACGACGAGGCGCACGATGACCCTCTCCGTCGTCGGCGGTCTCGCGAACCTCCGACTGTGGACCGAGACCGGGCTGGCGGAGCCGTTCCAGGCTCACTTCGAGGGACCCCAGCCGGAGGTGTCGCAGCAGGGCGACGAGGTCACGATCACCTATCACGGCGGACCCTTCAACTGGGGCCGCACGGCGGCCGACATCCAGCTCCGACCCGACGTCTCCTGGGCGATCCGGGTGCGCGGCGGGGTCTCCAGAGGCGAGCTGGAGCTCGGTGGCGCCGACGTGCGCGCGATCGAGCTGACGGGGGGCGCGAGCCGGCTCGAGATCCGGCTCGGGGAAGCGTCGGGCACGGTGCCGGTGCGCATCCGGGGTGGCGTCAGCCGGGCCACCATCGAGCGGCCGGCCTCCGTCCCGGTTCGGGTCGAGGTCGGCGGCGGCGCGAGCCGGCTGGCCGTCGACACACAGGAGTTCGGCGGCATCGGCGGGCCGGCGCGCCTGGAGAGCGGACCCTACGAGAGTGCGCCGAACCGCTACCACGTCGAGGTGGGCGGCGGCGCGAGCCGGCT
>JBAPVZ010000103.1:0-3088 GCA_049283435.1 Candidatus Dormiibacterota bacterium | reverse complement strand
CCGGAGCTGGGAGCCGCAGGTTCGGGCGCTGTCTCGCCGCTACCGCTGCATCACCTACAACGCTCGCGGCTACCCGCCCTCCGACGTCCCGGAGGATGTCGCGGCGTATTCGCAGGAGCGCGCGGTGAGGGACGCCGTCGCCGTCCTCGACGAGCTGGGCATCGAGCAGGCCCACGTCGTCGGCCTGTCGATGGGCGGCTTCTGCACGCTCCATCTCGGGCTGACCCGACCCGATCGGGCCCTCTCCCTCGTCGTCGCGGGCTGCGGCTACGGCGCCCACGCCACGCACCGCGAGCGCTTCCGCTCGGAGTCCGAGGCGAACGCGGCTGCGTTCGAGCGCGACGCCGCTCGCGCCGCCGAGGCGTACGCGCTCGGCCCGGCGCGGGTGCAGCTGCAGAACAAGGATCCGCGAGGGTGGACGGAATTCGCTGTCCAGCTCGCCGAGCACTCGGGACGCGGATCGGCGCTCACCCTGCGCGGCGTCCAGATGCGCCGCCCCTCGCTGTACGACCTGGGCGACGCGCTGGAGCACCTCACCGTGCCAACCTTGGTCGTCACCGGTGACGAGGACGAAGCCTGCCTGGACGTCGACGTGATGCTGAAACGGACCATCCCTGCCTCCGCCCTGGCGGTCCTGCCTCGCACCGGGCACGCGTGCAACCTGGAGGAGCCCGCCCTGTTCAACCGGCTGGTCGAGGACTTCCTGAGCACGGTCGACGCCGGCCGGTGGACGCTGCGCGATCCCCGCTCCGTCAGCCAGGCGCTCACCGTCAGGTAGCCGGCGGAGACTCCACGACCCTCAGCGCCGACCCTGCCGCCGAGGCGGCGCGCGAGCCCTCCCCAGGCGGGCGGTCCGGCGCTATGCTGCGCGGCATGAAGGCGGCGATCCTCTACGAGCCGAAGCAGCCATTGCGGGTGGAGGACGTCGAGCTCGACGGCCCTCGTGACGGGGAGGTGCTGGTCCGGATCGGGGCGGCCGGCGTCTGCCACTCCGACTACCACTTCATGAGCGGCGATCTCCCCATCGGCATGCCCTGCGTGCTCGGGCACGAGGGCGCCGGTGTCGTCGAGGAGATCGGTCGCGGGGTGACGACCGTCGCTCCGGGGGACCACGTGGTGCTGCTGTTCCGCGCCAACTGCGGCCACTGCGAGTTCTGCAGCCAGGGCCGCCCGGCGCTGTGCTGGATGGCGGGCCAGCTCCGCAGCACCGGTCATCTGCTCGACGGCACGAGCCGCCTGCACCGGGACGGCGCCGAGATCAAGCACTTCCTCGGCGTGTCCTGCTTCGCCGAGCGCACCGTCGTGCCCGAGCAGGGCGTGGTGCCCATTCCCGAGGACGTACCGCTCGAGGTCGCAGCCCTGGTCGGCTGCGCCGTCATGACCGGGGTGGGCGCCGTCATGAACACCGCCCGCGTCAACCCGGGCGCGTCGGTGCTCGTCATCGGGGCGGGTGGCGTGGGCCTGAACTGCGTCATGGGAGCCGCCATGGTCGGCGCCCATCCGATCATCGTGGCCGATCTCGTCGACTCCAAGCTGGAGACGGCGACGGATTTCGGCGCCACCCACACCGTCAACGCGAAGACGGAGGATCTGGTCGAGGGGGTCCGCGAGCTGACGCACGGCGAGGGCGTCGACTTCTCCTTCGAGGCGATCGGCAACCCGCAGGCGCTGCGGCAGGCCTTTGACGCGCTCCGGCGCGGCGGCTCCGCGATCGCGGTCGGCATCGCGCCGAAGGGCAAGGAGACCTCGATCAATGCCGGTGAGCTCGTCTCCATGGAGAAGTCACTGCGCGGCAGCTACTACGGCTCCACCCGGCCGCAGGCGGACATGCCGCGGCTGCTCCAGCTCTACCAGGCGGGGCGGCTGCCGATCGACCGGCTGATCAGCCGCCGTTACCCGCTGGATCAGGTCAACGAAGCGTATGACGCACTGCTCGCCGGCGACGTCGCCCGCTCGGTGCTGATCCCGCCCGGCTGATCGAGGCTGGCGACGGCGGTCGCGGTAGGCTGACGCGGCCGAGATGCCCGAGAGGATCAGCTTTCCGCGCGACCTGTTTCGCGGCACCGCCTCCTTTTACGCCCGGTACCGGCCGCCGTATCCGCAGCCGCTGATCGAGGGACTGATCGAGCGCGTTCGCCCTTCCGGCGGCGGACGGATGGTGGACCTGGCCTGCGGTACCGGACTGGTCACGCTGCCGCTCGCCGACCGCTTCGCCGAGGTCCTCGCGGTCGACCAGGAGATGGAGATGATCGAGATGGGGCGGCGCCTGGCGGCCGAACGCGGGCTGCGCAAGGTGCGGTGGGAGGCGCTGCCGGCCGAGGAGCTCACGATGACGCGCCAGAGCTGCGAGCTGGTGACGATCGGCTCCGCGTTTCACCGTCTCGATCGCCCGGCGGTCACGCGGCGGATCTTCGACTGGTTGCGGCCGGGTGGAACGCTCGCCATCCTCGACGCGCTCAGCCTCTGGCAGGTCGACGAGCCCTGGGTGCGGGCCGTCGCCGCTGCGATCAAGCCGTTCCAGCCCGCCGACCGGCAGGCGGAGGCGGCGGCGGTCACCGATCGTGAGCTCACCCAGCGCGACATCCTGGCGCGAGCCGGCTTCCAGGAGCTCGAGGACCGCGAGTACTCCGCGGTGCAGACCTGGACCGCCGGCGCGATCGTCGGTTACCTCTACTCCACCTCGCAGTGCTCCCACGACGGCGTCGGCGAACGCCGGCAGCCGTTCGAGGCGGCCGTCCGGCGAGCCCTTCCCGAGCCTGACCACGGTGGCCGATACGCGTTCGATCTCGAGTTCCACTGCCTGACCGGGAAGCGTCCAGCCGACGGCTCGTGATCGCTCCACCTCGCGACTGCGCGAACGGGCGCCGCAGCGACGCTGGATTGCCTGGATCGATGCCCTGCAACATCGACAAGCGGTCGCGGCACGGCGGCCCCACTCGCGGGCGCAGGTCCTCGCCCGCGCCACGGTCTACGGCGCGTTGACCTCCCCTCGACGATGGTGTGGACCTCGGACCACATCCTCGCGCTCAACCGATGCTCTCCGCGCCTCTCGCGGCGCCATCGTCGAGCCGATCCAGCTCAACCGCTC
>JBAPVZ010000102.1:0-2077 GCA_049283435.1 Candidatus Dormiibacterota bacterium | reverse complement strand
GCGATCCATCGAGCGCAGCGAGATCGCCTTCTCGTGAAACGTGGCGGCGAGGCCCTCGTGCTCTGCCGGCGGTGCGGCCACCGCCGTCACCGAGCCGGTCGGCGGTCGGGGGCGCTGCCGCCTCGCGTCTCCCGCTCCCCGCCCTCCAGGACGCTGCGGTCCACCGCGCCGAGAGGGTCCGTCGGTCCTGGCTTCGCGTGGCGGCGCCAGGCGACGAGATTGACGAGGAAGAACGTCAGCAGCAGCGGCGGACCGAGCACGGCAATGCCGAGCTGCGGCCAGGTGTCGCTCTCGAACTGGCTGACCGCCGGGCCGCCGCCCAGCACCTGCAGGGAGGAGAGGAAGAGCACCGTCGTCGCGACCATCATCGTGTAGCCGAGATAGATGAGAACCCGGCTGTGCCGGGGAATCTGGCGTCCGCCACCGTTCGTCACCGACTCGCCGGACATCAGCACGTCCCAGAGCATCGCGAGGAGCAGGACGATCCCCTGCAGCAGCGAGAACCGCGCCCCCGCCTGGAGCGCCACCCCGAACACGCCCTCGTACAGGAACTCGAGGCCGGCGAACCCGAGGCCGAGGATGAGCACGAGCCGGAAGACCGGGACGAGCGTGCCCAACCGCCCGCGCAGGGCGGCGAACGCGACCAGCAGCAGGGCGCCGACGGCCCAGCCGAAGATCAGGTTCGGCATCGCGATCGAGAGTCGGGACGGCGCCTGGAGGAGTTGGAGCAGCTGGCCGGCACCGTTGGCGCCGGCGGCGAGGAAGATCCCGCTGAGGCAGAGAAAGAGGCCTGCGGTCGCCCGCTCACCGGTTCCCCGCAGCAGCAGGAGCAATCCCGCCAGGAGCAGGCCCGCCGACGCGACCCCGACACTGACGGCGTATTGCAGGAAGGCAGGCCCTGCTGTCGTGTCCTCCGTCTGCGAGCTCGGCAGCTCTGGCATCCAGCTCCCCTTGACCTGCCCGAACAGCCCGTCGTACGCGTGCCCGGCGAGCGCCGGCGCCAGGCCGACGAGCGTCCAACGGTCGACGCCGACTTGGCGGCTCCAGGCCGTTCCCTGGAGCGCCGTGCCCCCGAGCGTCGCGTCGACCGAGCGGCGCTGCCACGCCCCCTCCCGCTCTGCCTCGCCGGTCGTGATCGGCGCGCCGAGGGCCACCTCGGCGGTCGAGCCGAGGACACCGGCGAGGGCCGGCCCGGAGGCGCCGCTGTGCAGGACGAGAAAGCGGACCGGGAGCCGGCCGTCGTCGAGTCCCTGGAACCGGACACCGCCGGCGAGGACGGCCGGCTTCCACTCGACCGGGTAGCGCAGCGAGAAGACGGGCTCGGCTGGATGCTCGTAGGTCACCAGGCCTCGCGTCTCGCCGGGCGAGGGCGCCGCCGGCTGCGTCGAGCCGAGGCCGGCGACGCTCGCGCCGAAGAACGCGCCGTAGGCGACCAGGCCGCCGACGACGAGCGCCCAGAACGGCACCCGGGTGCTCACCCGCCGCCGCCGCGCGGTCCAACCGAAGATCGCGACGAGGACCGCGATCGCGGCGACCGGGACCATCTCCTCGGCCGCGCCCGACACGTTCAGGCCGAACTGCAAGCCGTCACCATGCGTGTAGTAGGCGAAGATGCCGATCGCCGCGAGCAGGACGGCGGCTGGTGGAACGTAGGTGCCGAGCCGCTCCAGGAGGGAGGAGAGCCGTCCGCTGACGACCTCGGACCACTCGGCGAAGTCGGTGCCGGCGAGCAGCAGCACGGGGATGAACACGAACTGCAGCGCGAGGAGCTCGAGGCCGACATCGGCCGCGAATTCACCGTTGCGGAGCCCGCTCACGCCGCTCAGGAGGTAGATCAGCGCGGTGACGCCGAGCACCCAGAGCAGCGTCAGCGGCCGGATGCGCACGCGGTGATGGAGATGCGGCGCCTGCCGGCTGTTGGCGCGGTCAGTGAACCAGAGGCCGGTCGCGGTGACCGGCACCGCCAGCACGAGGGCGAGCGTGACGACGCCCGCCGGAGCGAACCCACCCAACAGCGCGGTCACGCTCATCAGCAGCCCGTTCAGGGTGTAGAGCCCGAGGCCGGCGACTCGTAGCG
>JBAPVZ010000101.1:0-2374 GCA_049283435.1 Candidatus Dormiibacterota bacterium | reverse complement strand
TACTACGACTCCATCCCGATCTCGCTGGAGGAGGCGGCGTGGATGGACGGCGCCAGCGTCTTCGGCGGGTTCCTGCGCGTGGTGCTGCGCAACTCGCTGCCCGGCGTCCTCTCGACCGCCATCTTCGCGTTCCTCACCGCGTGGAACGATTACCTGGTCGCGCTCGTCTTCCTGCGCTCCTCGGAGAACTACACGATGCCGGTCGGCCTGGAGACCTTCTTCCAGCAGAACGCGACCAACTGGGGACCAGTCTCCGCCTGCGCGGTGATCATGATGCTGCCGCCGATCATCATCTTCGCTGTGCTCAACCGCTACTTCTCGGTGGGCGGCATCGGAGGCTCGCTGGCCGGCCAGTAGGCTGCGGTCGGGCAGGGCGTAGCCGGCCGGTGAGGAGGCTACGGCAAACGGCCTGGTCACAGGGTGGCTCAGCACGGTCTGGCCACCGAGAGGAGACGTGACGGCATGGAGTCCGATGAGTCTGCGGGCGACAACGTGAGCGAGCGCGAAGGACGTCGAATCCTGTTCACCGCTCCCAACGAGGCCCGGCTCGAGCCGTTCACCTTCGACGAGGCCGACGTCGACGGCGACGAGGTGGTTCTGGAGACGTCGGCGACCCTCGTCAGTGCGGGGACGGAGCTCGCGAACTTCACCGGCCTCAGCCCCAACGTCTGGATCCCGGGGGCGTGGGGTGCCTACCCGCATGTGCCCGGCTATACCGCGGTGGGCCGGGTGCTGCGCGTCGGGAGTGAGGTGTCACGTTTTGGGCGGGAGGGGGATCGCGTCGTCCCGGGAGCGACCGTCTTCGCCTTCACACCGCACGCCAGCCTGGCCAAGGCGAAGGTTTCACATCGTCTGGTGTTCCCGATCCATCCGGAAGACGACCCGCACACCATGCTGCTCGGCCGGATGGCAATGGTCGCGATGTCCGCGATGCGTGCGCTGCGCAGGCCTCCGTTCGGTCGCTTGGCGTCGGTGGTGGGTCTCGGCCTCGTCGGTCTCTTCGCCGCCCAACTCTGTCAGCTGGCGGGAGCCGAGGTCCGGGCCTACGATCTGGCGCCCCGCCGGGTCGAGCTCGCCCGGCGCCTCGACATCGATGCGAAGGTGGGCCTGCCTCCCGACGAGGAGGGGAAGGAGAGCGCGGACATCGTCATCGAGGCGATCGGCAACCCGCGCCTCGTGCCCCGGGCGGTGACCATGGCCCGCCGGCTCGGCGAGGTGATTCTACTCGGGACCCCACGAGGTCAGGGGGAGGAGGCGGGGGTCATGCTGAGCGATGTCCACTACAAGGGGGTGAGCGTGACCGGTGCGTTCGAGTGGTTGCCCCCGTTTCGAGCGAGTGAGGCGGGCTGGGGCCCTTCGCTGGAGGACACCGTGCTGACGGTGCTGCACTGGCTCCGAGAGGGACGGCTGCGCACGGAGGGCATGATCTCTGATGTGGTCGCACCTGAGCACGCGGAGGCCGTCTACCGGAGTCTGGCGGCGGACCCCGATGCCCACCTCGGCGTCGTGTTCGACTGGCAGGCAGCTCGATGAGGGGGCGCCTGCTTGACGCCGGTCCAGCCACGTTGCCGTCCTGGCGCGACCGTAGGGTCGGGTGATGCCGTCGCGAGCGGTCGTCTTCGATCTCGACGACACGCTGATCGTCGAGGAGCCGGTGGCTCGCGGCTCGCTCCGCACGGCGGCACGACTCCTGCCCGGCGTCGACGCCGGTCTCGTCGAGGAGGTCGTGCTCGCCTGCGCCCGGCGAGTGTGGCGCGGCGGCCCCCAGCACGGGCTGTGCCGGGAGCTCGGGATCGGCTCCTGGGAAGCGCTGTGGGCGACCTTCGAGGGCTGCCATCCGCGCCTCGCCGGCGTGCGCGAATGGATCCCGAGCTACCACCGGGAGACCTGGTGCGCCGCGCTGGCCGGCCTGGGCGTGGACGATCCGGCGCTGGCACCGGCGATGGCGGAGGCCTACGTCGAAGCCCAGCGGGTCGGCCACCACCTCATCGAGGGCGCGGCCGAGGTGCTGCAAACACTCCGGGGCAGGGTGCGGCTCGGCCTGCTGACCAACGGTCCGGCTGACATCCAACGGTGGAAGCTCACCCGGACGGGGCTCGCGGGCTGCTTCGACGCGGTCGTCATCTCCGGCTAGGCCGGGGTTGGGAAGCCGGCTCCCGAAGCGTTCGCCCGGGTGCTCGACGCGCTCGGCGCGCCGGCGGCCGACTCGGTCATGGTCGGTGACAGCTGGTCGCGCGACATCGAAGGCGCGCTCGGCGGCGGCCTGGCTGCGGTGTGGGTGGCCGGCGAGCGCACACGGCCCGAGCCGCGCCCCGGCGTCCGCGTCATCGCGTCCGTCGCCGAGCTGGGCAAGCCGGACGCCCTGCGCCAGCTC
>JBAPVZ010000100.1:0-7171 GCA_049283435.1 Candidatus Dormiibacterota bacterium | reverse complement strand
CAGCGCGCTGCTCCCGGCCGGCTACGAGGAGGGTCACCGCTTCTGGGTCCCGATCGCGGAGATGCCGGTCTACCTGGAGTGGCTCGGGCAGCGGTTCACCAGGCGCGGCGGCGTCATCACCGAGCGGCGTCTGGACCGCATCGACCAGCTCGGGGAAACGGCAGCGGTCGTCGTCAACTGCGCCGGACTCGGCGCGCGCGGGCTCGTCGGCGACGAGTCGATGACGCCGATCCGGGGGCAGATCGTCCGGGTCGCGAACCCTGGTCTCGAGGCGGTCCTGCTCGATGGGGGGAACCCGGGCGGTGACACCTACATCGTGCCGCGCTCTCGCGACTGCGTCCTCGGCGGGACGGCGATCGAGAGCGACGAGCGGACCGAGCCTGACCCCGCCACCGCGAGCGCGATCCTGGAGCGCTGCCAGGCGCTGGAGCCGCGGCTGCGGGACGCGCCCGTGATCGCACATCAGGTCGGGCTGCGCCCCGGCCGGCCGAGTGTGCGGGTGGAGCGGCAGGTGCTCCGGCCCGGCCAGGTGCTCGTGCACAACTACGGGCATGGTGGTGCCGGGCTGACGCTGAGCTGGGGATGTGCCGAGGAGGCGGGGCGGCTGGCGTCTGCCTGAGCTCGAGTTCGAGCCGGGTCCCCTCCATGGGCGAGCCGATCTGAACCACGGTGGCGGCCTCGGCGCGCCGGCTGATCGCGGCGGTGATGCGGTGCACGATAGACCACGCTTTTACGATGGCCAGACGCGCGTCGGCCAGGTTAAGGAGAAATGGATGGCGAAGCACATCGCGGTCGTGCCGGGCGATCTCGTCGGGCAAGAGGTGGTCCCGGAGGCCGTTCGGGTGCTCCGGCACCTCGGCGTGGGGCTCGAGTTCGAGGAATACGAGGTCGGCGCGGCGCCCGTGCTGCGGGGTGAGCCCGCGATGTCCCAGGAGACGTTCGAGGCGGTCAGCCAGGCCGATGCGATCCTGTTCGGCGCGATCGGAGACCCGCGCGTGCCGGACGTCGGCTATCCCGCGCAGGTGCTCCTCAAGCTCCGCTTCGAGCTTGACCTCTACATCAATCTCCGCCCCGCCCGGCTCTACGCGCCCCGCCTCTCGCCGCTCCGGGATCACGAGCGTGGCAACGTCGACCTGCTCGTCGTGCGCGAGAACACCGAGGGGGCCTACATCGGGTTGGGGGGGCGATTCAAGCGCGGGACCGACCAGGAGATCGCGATCCAGGAGGACGTCAACAGCTATCTCGGCGTGACGCGGGTGATCGACTACGCGTTCACGCGCACTCGGCACCGCCTCGCGATGGTCGACAAGTCGAACGCGCTCGCGTTCGCCGGCGGCCTCTGGCAGGATCGCTGGAAGGAGATCAAGGGCGCGCATCCCGAGATCGAGACGCGCCACCTGTACGCGGACGCGGCGGCGATGGAGCTCGTCCGTGACCCGAGCCAGTTCGAGGTCATCGTGACCGGCAACCTCTTCGGCGACCTCCTCAGCGATCTGACCGCGGCCCTGATCGGAGGGATGGGCGTGGCCCCCTCGGCGAACATCAACCCGGTGAGCGGGCGCGGGCTGTTCGAACCCATCCACGGCAGCGCGCCGAACATCGCCGGCCAGGGCATCGTCAACCCGGTCGGTGCGATCCTCACCGCCGGTCTGCTGCTCGAGCACCTCGGGGAGGGCGCCGCGGCGGAGGCGGTCGAACGAGCCGTCGGCGGTGCGATCCAGGCGGGGGAGGCGACGCCCGATCTCGGCGGCTCGCTCTCCACCTCCGAGGTCGGGGACGCGGTCCTGCGGCGTCTCTGAGATTTGGTGAACACCTTGGCGATCCCATGCGTTATAGAGGGACGAGATGAAAGAGTTGGTACGGCGGCTACGGTCGATGCTGGAGGGCCTGGTCGCCCCGAGGCTGGCGCCGGTGCCCGTACCGGTGGACCGCCCGCAGGTGGGCCGGCGCCCTCGCTGAACCGAAACCTCCCTCCCTCCGAGCCCGGCTGGTAACGCGCCGGCCGGGCTCTCCCACCTCTGGGGGCGGGGAGAGGATGGTGGCTCGGTTGCGGCCGTGAAGAGCCCAAAGTCGGGAGCCGGCCCCTACGTCGCGCCGCGAAGGGGTCCACCGCTGGCGCGACGGACAGGTCGGGGGTCAGCCGAGGTCGTGCATCGCCTCCTCGACGCCGATCTCGCCGCTCGCCAGACGGTCGAGCACGGCCAGCGCGGGTGCCGGCTTCGCATCGCTCGCGGGCTGCATGCCGAGCCGCTGCAGCAGCGCATCGAACCGGGCTCGTGCGGTCGGGTAGCTGACCCCGAGGTGCCGCTCCAGCTCCCGCATGTTGCCGCGCGACGCGAGGAAGATCCGCAGCGTCTGCCGGTCCTCCGCGCCGAGCGCACAGTACTCGCACGAGGCGAACTCCCCGGACAGCTCGGTGCCGCACGATCGGCAGCTGAGCCGGGTCAGGGACAGGCGATCGCCGCACACCGGGCAGTCGCGCGGCGCCGACCGCTCCGGCATCATGCGATGGAGACGCGAATCGAACCCATCGTCGCCTCCAGCTCGAGACGGGCCGTGCCGTCGCCGATCGTCGCCTCCCGGCGGCCGCCGCCGACGATCACGACATCGTCGCCGCCCGCCGTGCCCGGCAGGCTCAGGTGCCCCATCGTCGAACGGGCGACGATGTGGACGTTCGACCCGGGTTCCAGCACGACCCGGATGCTGCCGGCCTCGCAGCGCAGCTTGGAGACTCCGTGGTCGAGGAGGCCGGACACGGAGATGTTGCCTGCCTGCACCGCGAGCTCCAGCGGGCCTCGTACCCCCTGCAGGTTGAGCATGCCGGCCTGCACGTCGCCCTTGATCGGACCGACGACGTCCGAGACCTGCACCGAGCCCCCCTGGACCTGCACGTCGAGCGGCAGGTCGGGACGCATGCGCACGGACAGGGGCACACGCTGAGCGCGGTCCCACTGCCACCAGCTGCGCGACTGGGGGTGGCTGAACGTGAACCCGCCCGCCTCGTCGACCTCGCTGTGGATGACGAGGATCCCGCCTCGTCGCTCCGCTCGGTGAGGCCCCTCGGCGATCGCCTCCAGCACGTCACGATCGCCGACGATCTGCGCCGCTCCGAGGTTGCGCACGACGCGCACCTGCTGCAGCTCGCCGGTCGCCAGCGCCTCGAACGGCGGGGCCTCCGTCGCCGTCGCGCCGGTCGCCGGCGCGTGCTCCAGTTGGTCGAGCAGCGCGGCTGCCTCCTCCGGGTTCAACTCCCCCGAGGCGACGCGCTCCAGGATCGTACGTCGAGTATCAGTCATGCAATAAGTAGAAAGTAAGTTTTCCAAATTGTCAAGTCCCCATGCCAATTTGTGATTGAGGCACAATGAGGGCGTGCGGCGTATCGGCGTCATCGCAGACACGCATTGCCCCGAGTTCCTCGATCGTCTGCCGGAGGGCATCGGCGAGACGTTCGCGGGCGTCGAGCTGATCCTCCATGCGGGCGACGTCGGCGGTGTGCACGGTGGCGGGACGCTCGCCGAGCTGGAGCGAATCGCCCCCGTCCTCGCCGTGCGCGGGGACCACGACGAGGCGCTGGAACAGCTTCCGACGAGTCGCGAGATCGTCATCGACGGGCGCCGCATCGCCCTCGTTCACGGCAACCACGGCCACCTCTACGAGGAGCCGGTCACGTTCTTCAACACGATCGGGCTCGGCGTCGTCCCGCCCCTGCAGCCGGGGCACCAACGCTGGCTCCGCAGCCAGTTTCCCGCCGCCGACGTGATCATCTCCGGGCATACGCACACCGCCTTCGTCGACCGCGGGCCGGGACCGATGCTGTTCAATCCCGGGCCCGTCTACGTCGTCGACCCCGCGGCCGCGCTCCGGCGCCTCGAGCGTGGGCCGAGCTGGTTCGAATGGAGCTGGCTGCAGGTGGTTCGGCACCGCCGCGATCGGCCACTGCCGTCGGTCGGCATCCTGGAGCTGGACGGAGCGGCGATGCAGGCGCGGGTCGTCCCCCTCGCGAGCCCTGATTGAGCTGCCCGGATACCTGGTACAACCAACTTACCGATGCCGATGACGAAGGATTTCTACGAGACGCTTCAAGTCTCGAGGAACGCCACCCAAGAGCAGATCCAGAGCGCCTTCCGCAAGCTGGCGCGCAAGTACCACCCGGATGTCAACCAGGGAGACAAGGAGGCCGAAGAGCGCTTCAAGCAGGTCTCGGGCGCGCACGCCGTCCTCTCCGATCCTGAGAAGCGCAAGCTCTACGACCGTTACGGCGAGCACTGGCAGCAGGCCGCCGCGGGCGGCGCGACCGCGGCCGCCGGCCCCGAAGGTTTCGGCGGCTTCGACTTCGGGGGCGCGCCTGGCGGTACCACGTACCAGCGTGTCGAGTTCGATCCGGAGGACCTGCGCGACGTCTTCCGGCACGCCGGAGCCGGCAATGCGAACGGGTCCGCCTCCTTCGCCGACCTCTTCGGGTCGATGTTCAACCGGCAGGACGGAGGCGGCCCGCAGGGTGTGCCAATGACCGATCAGGAGGTCGACCTCAGCGTTTCCTTCCACGAGGCGTTCACCGGCACGCACCGGCGCATCGAGACGAACGGCAGGACGCTGGAGCTGGCCGTGCCGGCCGGGGTGGCCGACGGGACCGTGCTGCGCGCGCCCGGGCTCCGCGCTCGCGTGCGCATCCGGCCCGACTCGACGTTCCAGCGCGAGGGCAAGGACCTGCGCGTCGAGGTGGCGGTGCCGCTGGCGACCGCGCTGCTCGGCGGCGAGGTCGAGGTGCCGACGCCGAAGGGATCGCGCATCAAGCTGACGGTGCCCCCGGAGACGCAGAACGGCACGCGGCTGCGGGTGCGCGGGCTCGGCATGCCGGATCCGAAGACGAAGACACCCGGTGACCTGTTCACGGTCGTCGTGGTCCGGCTACCGCTGCCGCTTGACGAACGGACCCGCAAGCTCGCCGAGGCCCTGCCGACCGAAACCTGACATCGCCGTGCGCGAGGGGGCCCCGCGGGGTCCGGCGACCGGAGTCAGAGGCAGGCGTTGAGCAGGAACTGGATGAGCCCGGCGGCGTACAGCCCGACGGCACCGACGGCGACGAACAACCCGAGCTCGAGCGCGCAGACGCCGAGGCGGCGGCCGAGCGTCCGCGCGCGCGCCGCGGTCGTCAGCCCGAGCGCACCGGTCGTGGCCCAGAGCGCGACGAAGAAGAAGAGCGCCGCCACTTCGTAGATCGGCCCGTACTGCTGCAGCGGTCCGTCGCCGGCCGCGCCACACCCGTAACGGAAGGGCGCGCTGAGCAGCGCGAGCAGCACCGTCGCCCCGACCGCGACCGCGGCCGCGGCGACGCTCAGCGATCCGGTCACGGCCGCGGGCAGCCGGGCAGGCCCCATGCGAGCAAGTGTAAGAGCCGGAACGAGGCCTGGATACAACACGCAGCAGAGCGGTGGCGCAGCCGCCGCCTCCGGGTGGATACGCTTGCGCGGAGGTGCCTGCTCGCTGGTTCGTGCTGCCGGTCACGTTCGTCGCCGGCATGTCGTCGCTCGCCATCGAGTTCGGGGCCTCCCGGCTGCTCGCACCGTACTTCGGTGACAGCCTCTACGTGTGGGGTGTCCTGATCGGGCTCATCCTGATCTATCTGAGCATCGGCTACTGGCTGGGCGGCCGGGTGGCGGATCGCTGGCCGCGGACCGACCTCTACTTCCAGCTCGTCGCCTGGGCCGGATTCTGGATCGGTCTCATCCCGCTCGTCTCCTACCCGATCCTGCTCGCCGCGCTGCGCGGGTTCGCCGACGTCTCGGCAGGCCTCGTCCTGAGCACGCTGCTCGCCGTCGTGCTGCTGTTCGCGTTCCCGACGATCATCCTCGGGTTCGCCTCGCCGTTCGCGATCCGGCTCCTGCTCCGCGACGTCGAGTCGGGCGGGGTCACCGCCGGCCGGATCTACGCGCTCAGCACCGGCGGCAGCATCGTCGGCACGTTCCTGCCCGTGTTCGTCACCATCCCCACCTGGGGCACGCGCGCGACGCTCGTCGGCACCGGCATCCTGCTGCTCGTCGTCGCCGGCGTAGCGCAGTTCCCCCGCCGTTGGTACGTCGCGATCCTGCTGCTCGTCGTCATCGTCGGCGCGATCCTCATCCCGCACGAGATCAAGCCGCCGGTCGCGGGGCGGCTCCTCTACGAGACCGAGTCGGCCTACAACTACATCCAGGTCGTCCAGGTCGGCAACCAGACGGAGCTGATCCTCAACGAGGGCCAGGCGATCCACTCCATCTACGACCCGGATTCCGTGCTGACCGGCGGGTACTGGGACTACCTGCTCCTCGGCTCCGCCTTCCGGCCCGCGCAGCAGACCGAGGTGCGCCCGAAGCGGGTCCTGATCCTCGGTCTGGCCGGCGGCACCGCCGTCCGCCAGCTCGACGCGGCCTATGGGGACGGCGTCCACATCGATGGCGTCGACGAGGATCCGGCGATCATCGGGGCCGGCCGGCGCTACTTCCACATGGACGAGCCGAACCTCTCCGTCCAGGTGCAGGATGCGCGCTACTGGCTCGCGACGCAGAAGCCGAGCGACCGCTACGACGAGATCGTGATGGACGTCTACCGCCAGCCGTACATCCCGTTCCAGATGACGACGAAAGAGTTCTTCGAGCTCGTCCGCCAGCATCTCGCACCGGGGGGCTCCGTCATCGTCAACGCCGGTCGCACGGCGAGCGACTATCGCCTCGTCGCCGCGCTCGCGAGCACGATGCGGGTCGTCTACGACGACGTCTACCTGTCCGATGTGCCGAACTGGACGAACACGCTCATCTACGGGACGACCGCGCCCACCTCGCTCGCCGACGTCCGGCACAATCTGGCGCTTGCGAAGGAGCCGCTCGTCCAGCAGGTCGGCGCCACCCTACTCGGCGATGGCAACCTGCGGCGCTCGCCCTATCACGGTCAGGTGTTCACCGACGACGTCGCACCCGTCGAGCGCATCATCGACTCGATCATCTTCAACTTCGCAACCGGCAGCGGCTGAGACCGGCCTTTCCCGGGCGAGCGCCTGCGGTTCGGGAGTCCGACCCGCCATGCCGGGTCGAGCCGGCGCCCGTAGACTGGACGGCAGACGATGAGGTGCAAGAACGCGATCGGGATCGCCATCGGAGCCGGCCTGATCGGGATGGCGATCGGGACCGAGCTCGCG
>JBAPVZ010000099.1:0-1914 GCA_049283435.1 Candidatus Dormiibacterota bacterium | reverse complement strand
CTCCGGCTACGTCCCGTCGCGCGCGCGACCCTGCTGCTGGAGGGATTGCTGGTCGACACACAGCGGCGGCGCACCGGTATCGCGACCGAACTGGTGGGTCGCGCGCTCGCCCAGGCGCGCGAGCAGGGGGCAGATCAGGTGCGCATGGTGGGGGCGGACGACGCCTTCGCTGGGCTGGCGACCAAGGTCGGTTTCCGGTCCGCCGTCGACGCCCGTCGCTGGCGGGCATCACGTTTGGAGGGGGAGGAGCCGGCCCGGCTCGGCGGCCGGGAGGAGGCCGAGGGGCTGCTTCGGATGGTGGCCGGCACGCCGGGATTCACGGCCTATGCGCGGCGGCTGGCCGGTCCCGACGAGGGCCGCGACCTCGATGCGACGACGTTGCGTGAGCGGGCGGAGCGAGGTCTGGTGCGCGTCGGGCCCGGCGGCCGCGCGCTCGCAGTCCTGCTCGACGGCGAAGACCGCGTCCAGGTCGGCTTTCTCGGCGGCCACGAGGCCCCGCTCCGTACGCTTGCAGAGCAGCTCCGGTTCGAGGCGGACCTCCACGACGTGTCCGAGGTCTCCTTGTGGCTGCCGGAGACACATCCCGCCGCGCCGGTTCTGGAGGGTGCCGGCTATCGCCGGGACGTCGCGCCCCGCCTCGCTCTCTATGATTTGGATCTCACGAATGGACCTGCCCAATGACTGATCGTCGCTACGTGATCCTGGGCAACGGGATCGCGGGACAGACCTGTGCCGAGGAGCTGCGCAAGCACGACGAGGGCTGCTCGATCACGATCGTCGCTGCCGAGCGACATCCCCTCTACAACCGGGTCGCGCTGCCGCGCTACCTGCGCGGGCAGGTCCGACGGGAGAAGGTGTTCATGCGCACCGTCGAGGCTTCGATCGAGAAGGGCATCGACGTGCTCTACGCGACGTGGGCGACCGAGATCGACGTCCAGGAGAAGATCGTCCGGACGAACCGCGACCACGAGCTGCGGTACGACGCGCTGCTCGTCGCGACCGGCGGCCGGCCGCAACCGCCGCCCTGGCCGGGAACCGAGTCACTGTCGCAGGTCTACGGCTTCCAGACGATCGATGACACCGACACCATCATCGAGAAGGCGGACGCGGCCGCTCGCGTGCTCGTTCTCGGCGGGAGCTTCATCGCCTACGAGCTGGCGGAGGGAGTCGCGTTTCGCAAGCATGCGAAGGTCACCTGGGTCATGCGAGGTCCACGCTTTCTCCGCTACGTCCTCGACCCGGAGGGTGGGCACCTGTGTCAGCGGCTCGGGGAGCAGGCGGGCGTCGAGTTCGTGTTCGAGGACGAGATCGACCGCCTGGAGCGTGTCAACGGCACGTTCAGCGCCTCGACGCGCGCCGGCCGTCAGCTCGGCGAGTTCGACGTGCTGACCTATGGCGTCGGCCTCGATTACTACACCGAGCCGGTCCGGGGCACCGGCATCGAGCTGAAGCGCGGCATCGTCACCGACGGCAAGCTGCGCACGGCGGCCCCCGACGTCTATGCGGCCGGCGACGTGGCCGTCTTCTACGACCACATGGTCGGGAAGCTGAACCAGATGGGAACGTGGGACAACGCCGAGGCGCACGGCGTCACCGCGGCCCACAACATGGCGGGCGAGGACGAGGAATTCTTCGACGTTCCGACCTACACGACGACGATGTTCGGCTCGACGCTCGCGGTCATGGGCATCACGCCGGACGTCCAGCCGGAGCTGGAGAGCGTGCGTACGTTCTCGTTCGACGAGGGCTTCTTCCGCAAGCTGTTCTTCATGGAGGACCGCCTGGTCGGCGCGATCATGATCGGACCGCCGAAAGGGCGCAAGAAGCTGATCGAGATCATGCGCTCGCAGGTCGTCATCGAAGGCCCTCGCGAGCACCTGCTGGACCCGACGAACCTGAAGTAGGTAGCGTCCG
>JBAPVZ010000098.1:0-2811 GCA_049283435.1 Candidatus Dormiibacterota bacterium | reverse complement strand
AAGTATCCGGCGGCGGCGCGAGCGCTCGTCGAGTTCCTGACCAGCGAGAGCTCGCAGCTCAAGATGTTCACCGACGCGGGCTACCTGCTGCCGTCGAGAAAGGCCGCGCTCGACAGCGCGACGGTCAAGAACGCGCCGCTCAACGGAGCCCTGGCGACGCAGCTGCAGCGGGCACGGGGCCCGCTCTGGAGCTACGGCCCGGATCCCAAGCTCTCGGTCTACACGGGTGACAACTACGACTCGCTCCCGGTGACGTCGGTCGTCAGCGGCGGCATGTCGGTGACCGAGGCGGTGACGCAGTGGGCGAGCAAGACGGCGGCGGTGCTGTAGCCCATGCCACTGCCAGGTGATCGCGGATGGCGGTGAACGTTCTCTCGGACTCGGACCTGGACCGCCGGCGGGGGCGCCGTTCACGGCGCCTCGAGCAATACGGTCTCCCGCTCGCGTTCATGGCGCCGGGAACCCTCCTGATCCTCGCGCTAGTGCTCCTGCCCAGCCTCTACACGGTCGTCCTGAGCTTCCAGAACGCGACCCTGGGAGGCGGTTCCGCCAGTTGGGTGGGGCTGGCCAACTACGTCGCCTGGCTGCGGACCGGCGCCTTCGTGCAGGCGCTCTGGCTCACCCTCGGCTACTGCGCGATCGCGGTCGTGCTCGAGCTGCTGGGAGGGTTCACCGTCGCGCTCGTGCTCAACGAGCGGTTCTGGGGCCGAGCGGTCATCCAGGCGGTGATGCTGATCCCGTGGGTCCTGCCCGCGATCAGCACCGCGAACATCTGGGTCTGGATGCTGAACCCGTCCTACGGCATCATCGACACCTCGCTGATGCACCTCGGGCTGATGAAGGAGCCGGTGCTCTGGCTCTCCTCCTCCACCCTGGCGCTGCCCCTGGTCGCGATGATCAGGGCCTGGCGGGACTTCTCCTTCGTGGCGCTGATGCTCCTGGCCGGCATCCAGGCGATTCCCCAGGAGCTCTACGAGGCGGCGAAGGTGGACGGCGCGGGCCCGCTGCACCGCTTCTGGCACGTGACGCTCCCCGGCCTGCGCCTGGTCGTCGTGCTGGCCGTCATGCTGCAGTCGATCTTCGCCTTCAACGACTTCTCGATCTACCTGCTGACCCAGGGCGGTCCGGCGCAGGCGTCGCAGGTGCTTGCGCTCGCGATCTACCAGCAGGCCTTCGGCGCGAGCCAGTTCAGCTACGGCGCGGCCGGAGCGGTCCTCACGCTCCTCGTGCTGTCCGTGCTCGTCGCCGTCTACCTCTGGCTCTACGTGAGAAACGAGCGGGAGGTCACCTGATGCGAGCGGCGAGCCAGTACCGAGGGGCCTGGGTCGGCAGGTCAGGTCGCTACCTGCTGATCTACCTAGTGTCCGCGATCGTTCTCGTCGTCGCGCTGTTCCCGTTCCTGTACGCGCTGGAATCCTCGCTGCGCCCCTCGGCCGCGCTGTTCAGCACGACGCCGTGGACGCCGCCGCCCTACTGGACGCTGCAGAACTACGCCGACGTGATCCTGCAATCCAACTTCCCGAGCTACTTCCGCAACAGCGTCTTCGTCGGGCTCTCCACCGCGGTGCTCAGCGTCCTGATCGGCGCGCCCGCCGGCTACAGCCTGGCTCGCCTTCGAATCCGGGCCAAGAACATCATCGCGACGACCGTCCTGCTCGTCTACATGGTGCCCGGCGTGCTGATCCTGGTCCCGATGTACCTGCTCTTCGCGGCCCTGCATCTGGAGGACTCGGACCTCGGGCTCGTCGTCGCCTACACCACGTTTTCCGTCCCGTTCGCGATCTGGCTGCTGCGCGCCTTCTTCGTCTCCATCCCGATCGAGCTCGAGGACGCGGCGCGGGTCGACGGCTGCTCGGTCCTCGGCGTGCTGCGCTGGGTCGCGCTGCCGCTCGCCGCGCCTGGCCTGATGACGGCCGGCATCTACTCGTTCATCCTGGCCTGGAACGAGGTGCTGCTCGCGCTCGTCTTCATCACCAGCGACAATCAGAAGACGATCGCGATCGCGATCTCGTCCGCGTTCGGGCAGTTCAACGACCAGTGGAATCTCGTGCTCCCCTCGACCGTCCTCGCCGGCCTGCCGGTGCTCGCATTCTTCTGGGTTCTGAGCCGCTACCTGGTGCGGGGCCTGCTCGCGGGTGGAGTCAAGGGGTGACGGCGCCAGACATGATCGGATGGCGGCGAGCGGGAGACCGAAGGAGCTGAAATGCAGTACAGGAACCTGGGGACGTCGGATCTGCGCGTCTCGACGATCGGCTTCGGCTGCTGGGAGATCGGCGGCGAGTACGGCGACTACGACGAGACCGACATCGTCACCGCGGTCCACCGCTCGCTCGACCTCGGGGTGACGCTGTTCGACACCGCCCGCGGCTATGGGTTCGGACGCTCTGAGGAGCTGCTGGCGCGGGCGCTCGGCAGTCACCGGCAGGAGGTGGTCGTCGTCACCAAGCTGGGGCTGGAGAAGAACCCGGACGGGACCTACCGCCGGGATTCCAGCCGGACCGCGCTGCTCGACGGCCTCGAGCAGTCGCTCCGGGCGTTGCGGACCGAGGCGGTCGACCTGCTGTTGATCCACTGGCCCGATCGGACGCGGTCCTGGGAGGAGCCGATGGAGACGCTGGCCGAGATCCGCAAGCTGGGGAAGGCCCGCCACGTCGGGGTCTCCAACTTCCACTCTGCCGACCTCCTGGCCTGTGCTCCGCTCACCGACCTGGTCACCGATCAGGTCGGCTACAACCTGTTCGATCGGCGGTGGGAGCGGGAGGTGTTCTCTACGGCCGAGCAGCTCGGGATCGGCATCATGGCCTACGGGCC
>JBAPVZ010000097.1:0-1912 GCA_049283435.1 Candidatus Dormiibacterota bacterium | reverse complement strand
ATTCCACCCCCTGCCCGGAAGCACCCTTCACGAGGTTGTCGATCGACGAGGTCACGACCGCCTTCCGCCCCTGCGCGCCGACCGCGAGCAGGCACAGGTTCGTGTGCGCGGCGAGCTTGGTCGGAGCGACCGCGTCGAGCACCTTCGTGAACGGTTGCCCGCGGTAGTACTCGCGGTAGGCGCTCTCCAGCTCGTCCTTCGTGCCGACGAGGTCGAAGTAGCAGGTGTCCATGATGCCCCGGATCATCGGGATCAGATGGGGCACGAACGTGAGGTCGGGGGCCTGCCCGTCGAGCGCGACCCCGGCCAGCTCCTGCACGATCTCGGGGGCATGGCGGTGGCCCGCGATCGCGTACGCATGCACGGATTCGTTCACCTCGCTGAAATGCGTCCCGAGGCCGACGCTGCGGCCGGAGCCGGAGACGCCCGACTTCGCGTCGACGACGACGTCGGACCCGACCAGCCCCGCAGCGACGGCCGGTGCGAGCGCCAGGATCGCCGCCGTCGAATAGCAGCCGGGGCAGGCGATCAGTTGGGCGTCGCGGATCTCGGCCTCGTGCAGCTCGGGGAGGCCGAGCACGGCGCGGTCGAGCAGCTCCGGCGCCGGGTGCTCCTGCTTGTACCACCGAGGGTAGAGCGAGGCGTCGTGGAGCCGGAAGTCGGCCGACATGTCGACGACCCGGGCACCGGCCGCGAACCAGCCGGCGATGCGGGCCGCGCCGGCGTTGTGGGGCAGGCAGCTGAAGACGACGTCGACGCCGTTCGGGTCAGGCTCCTCGAGGAACGTGCCCTCCCGCTCCAAAAGGGGGAAGACGGCGGCGTAGGGCTGACCCGCGAAGGAGCGCGAGGTGAGCTGTGCAAGCTCGATGCTCGGATGCCGGGCAAGGAGGTTGACGAGCGTCATGCCCGCGTACCCGTTGGCGCCCGCGACCGCCGCCTTCAGCTTCGCCATGTGACGCATGAATATACAGAATCAGTGCATGTTCATGCAGTCGTGCGCGCCCCCGCGGATCGCGGCACTTTGGGGCCGAATGCCGACGCTCGGTCGCTATCTCGCCCCGGGACGCGCGCGCTTGCCGGCATTCGGCCCGTTTTTTTGAGAACCGCGCATCGTCCTGGCGGGCATGACCAGCGGCATGCTGAATGGTATGGGAAAGGTCGAGAAGGTGACGGTCAGTCTTCCGGCCGAGCTCTTCACCCGGATCGAGGAACACCGACGCCGGCTTGGCATCAGCCGCTCGGCGGAGGTCTCACGGCTCCTGTTGTGGGGCTGGCGACAGGTCGAGGCCGAGGAGCGGGAGCGACGGTACCGTGCGGCATACGGGGCCCAGCCGGAGACGGAAGAAGAGCGCGGTCTGGCCGACGAGGCGGCCGCAGAGCTGCTGCAGGAGGTCGCTGAATGGGGCCGCGCCGGCGACGAGGGCCCTGCGGCGCGCTGAGGTCTGGTGGGCGGAGCCTCAGGCGGGCCGGCGGCACCCGGTGCTCCTTCTTCTCTCCTGGGACGCGCACGGCAACTGGCGCGACCGCGTTACCGTGCCCGACATCACGATTCGCATCCGCGACCTCGACGCGGAGATCGTGCTGACCGCCGACGACGGGATGCCTCGGCCATGCGTCGTCAACCTGGACAGCATCGCCACCGTGCCTCGGGAGGTCCTTCGCTCCCGGGTCACGACCCTCGGCAGCGCACGGATGACGGAGGTGAGCCGCGCCCTCCACCTCGCCCTTGGGCTACCCCTGCCCTGCGACGTCTCGTAAGCCGAGCGTCATGTGGGGGCCCCTGGGGGTCGCGGTAGGAACCGCCCTCACGGGCGGCCCCCCGCACAGACCCCAGCGTGCAGAACTACTGCACTGGGTTCCTGCCTCGGGTGCTGGCGTCGGAAGCGGGCGTTGGGGTAGGGATGCATGATGT
>JBAPVZ010000096.1:0-5030 GCA_049283435.1 Candidatus Dormiibacterota bacterium | reverse complement strand
CCACCACGCCATCCCGCACCGGCGGGCGCGGGGCTCCCCATCAGCCGGCCAGCTCGGCCGCCACGGCAAGGATCGCCACGGTGACCGGCTCCGCACGCGCGACGATGTCGAGATGCGCTCCCGGCAGCTCGACGAGTGGCCAGCCGCGCGAAGCCGCCTCCGCTGCGGCGGCCGCGTACGCCTCGCTCAGACGAACGTACCCGCAGGCCGCGTTCGTCCATCCCGACGGAACCGGCACCCGCGTCTCGAAGTACGACAAAGGAAGCTGAGGCAGATCGTCGCCGACGGCCGCGCGCTGTCCCGGGTCGGGCACCAACTCCTCCATGACGCCGGGACCGAACCAGCTCGACCATTTCGGGAGCAGGCCGTCAACCGTCATCGCTCGCAGCTCGACCAGCAGATCGGGCGGCACCAGCTCAGCGTCGCCGGCTTCCGGAGGGACACCGGCGTCGACGAAAAGGAGAGCCTCCGGCGGCCGGCGTGCTCGCGCTCGGATCTGCGGCAGGATTGGGCCGGCGCCGCTGTGGCCGACGAGGATGGCAGGCCCCTCGGCGTCGATCTGCGCCGCCATCGCGCTCGCGAATCCCTCCCAATCCAACGGTGTGATCACCGAGCGGACGACCGGGACCGTGACGCGATGGCCACGCCCGGCCAGCGCCTCCGCTACCCAGCGCCAGGTGCTCGGGCCGACGAGCGGACTGTGGACGAGGATGAACTGCGACACCCGCTGCTCACGAGCGCTGCAGGCCGGTCAGGATCGCGCCGACCGCGCGGCCGACACGTTCCCAGCGGAACGCGGACGGATCGAGCGACGCGTGCAGCATGAGTCCGTCTTCGAGCGCGAGCAGCACGGACGCGAGGGCATTGCCGGGGACGTCGACCAGCTCACCCTCGACGATCCCCTTCTCGATCCAGGAGCGCAGGTGAGCGCGTCGCTCCGCCATGGCGGCCGAGAGGTGGCCGCGAACGCGCTCCTCGGTCGGGACGGCGGCCCAGAGGTCGGCGCGAAGTTGCGCCTGCGCCGCGTCGGCGCCGCGCTCGAGCATCCAGCGGGTGAACCGGCGGAGTCGCTCGGCCTGCGGCAGGCTCAGGCTCTCCAACGCAGTGATCTTGCGTTCGACCTGGGCCGCGTCCTCGTCGAGGAGCGCGAGGAGCAGGTCCTGCTTGTTCTTGAAGTAGACGTAGAACGCGCCCTTGCTCGCGCCCGCCTCGAGACAGACGTCGTCGACCGTCATGTCTCGATAGCCCTGGCGCGCGGCACATCGCCAGGCGGCGTCGACCAGCCGCTGGCGCCGCTCCTGGCGCGTGTCCGCCGTCAGCCGTGGCACGCCGCGATCGTAACAAAACCGACTCGCCGGTCTCGGTGCTAGGATCTTGACATGCGGAAGTGCCTGGTCGTCGCGAACCTCACGGCCGAGAGCCCCGCGCTCCGTGCGGAGGCCTCCGCGATCGTGCGCCAGGATCCGGACGCGGAGTTCGTCGTCCTGGTGCCGATCCGCACCATTCCACCCTCGCTCGCGCTCGGCGGCGGCCTCGACGGTCGAGCGCTGCGCAGCCGCCGCGCGGCCCGCGCACGAGCCCGGTTGGAGTCGGTGGGGGCGCGCCAGGTGTCGGTACGTCTGGGACGTGCCGAACCGCTGGCGGAGATCGAACGGGTGCTGCGGGAGGGTGGCTTCACGACCGTCGTCATCTCGACCTTGCCGCGCCACCTCTCACACTGGCTGCACCGCGACCTCCCGGGCCGGGTAGCCCGTGCCCACCCCGAGCTCGAGGTGCGGCACGTCATCGCGCCGCGACTGCTCTACGTCGACGACCTCAGCCTGGCGACCTCCGCAGGCGCCGAACGGGCCTGACGTACCCAGGCAAGCGGCGCTCTGGGTGCCATCGATCATTGGCCCGGTGGCGCTCCAGGGCCTCGGTCGGCTGCGACGGCCGCGCCAGGTCTCCCGCCACGCTCGCCAAGGACACACGCCCGGGTGGCACTTGCAGAAAATTGGCCAGTCCACATACCATGTTGGCTGAGTGACGATGGACCGCGAGCCCTTCCACCTGCTGCCGATCCGCCAGGTCGCGGTCTACCGCGAGGTCTTGCGCCAGCTCGACGCGCTGGTGGCAACGCTGCGACCGGGAGACCGCCTGGGCGCCGAACGCGAGCTCGCCGAACAGCTGGGGGTGAGCCGCGTCTCGGTGCGCGAGGCTCTGCGGGCGCTGGAGAGCATGGGCAAGGTCGAGGTTCGCCGCAACGCGGGGACCTACGTCGTCGACCCGATCGGTGGCCTCCCGATCGAGCAATTGCGTGGCGGGCTCGCCGTCGACGACCAGTACCTGCAGTGGTTGACCGAGCTGCGCAGCGCCGTCGAACAGAAGGTCATCGAGGTCGCCGGTAGACGACACGTGGACCTGGCACCGGTTCAGGAGCTGCTGCGCCGGTCGGCCACGGAGCTCGCGTCCTGGACCGGCTCCGATCCGTCGATGGACCTGCGGTTCGAGGCGCTGCTCGCTCGCCTCGGCGGCAACCCGCTGCTGCTCCGGACGCAGCAGGCGATCCATCGGCTGTGGGTCGCAGGATGGGCGGAGGCGGGGCTGTCACCGGGTGACCGGCACGCGTTCCACGCCGAGCACGAGGCGATGTTCTCCGCGCTGGCGGCGGGGCAGTTGACGAGAGCGGTGGAGCTGATGCACGACCATGTCGACCGGCCGGTGGTCGGGCACGAGGAAGAGGAGGAGGAATCGAGATGGCAGTGACGACCGCACAGGAGGCCACCGGCCGCAAACGGCCGCGCTGGCAGGACCAGCTCATCGTCGACGCCGACGTGCACGTGCACGACACGCCGCGAGCGCTCATCCCCTACTGCGACAGCCCCTGGCGCATGTCGCTGGAGAACATCCAGGACGCGCACGAGAACTACCTCGACATCCCCGCGTTCTCGCCTGGCCAGACGCAGTACCAGCCGTCGTGGCCGACCGGCCATGAGCGCAACCGCACGGTGCCGACCCCGGAGCGGATGCGCGCGGAGCTCGAACCGATCCACGTCGACATCGGGGTCCTCTTCCCCGACAACCTGCTGAAGCTGCCGGTGCTCGCGCATCCCGAGTACGCGGCGGCGCTCGCGAGGGCGTACAACGCGTGGCTCGCCGAGGAGTGGTGCCGGCCCGGCCTCGGCCTGCTCGGCTGCATCTGCGCCTGCCCGCAGATTCCCGAGGACGCGGCGGCCGAGATCCGCAAGTACGCCGACCATCCGGGCATGGTCGGCGTCTTCCTCCCCTGCGCCGGCGTCGACCCCATGTGGGGCAACCGCAAGTACGAGCCGATCTACGCCGCCGCCGCCGAGGCGAACCTGCCCGTCCTCCTGCACAGCGTGACCGTCGTGCACCCGGTCTTCCCGCACAACTCGCACGGCTTCGCAACCGACATCGCGCGGCACACGACCTCGCACACGTTCGCGATCATGGCCAACCTCGTCGACATGATCACGATGGGCGTCCAGGTCCGCTACCCGAACCTCAAGATCGCCGCGACGGAGGCAGGCCTCTCCTGGGTGCCGTTCCTCATGATGAAGCTCGACAAGGAGTACCTGGAGAAGCGTCGCGAGGTGCCCTGGCTGACCGAGCGCCCGAGCCACTACCTCCAGCGGTGCTTCTACTCGACGCAGCCGATCGAAGAGCCGGAGCGGCTCGCCGACATGGCGACGATCGTCTCGCTGTTCGAGGGCGCCGATCAGGTCGTGTACGCGTCGGACTGGCCGCACCACGACTTCGACCACCCCTCCAAGGTGCACCAGATCCCGTTCGGCGAGGAGGTGGAGCGGAAGATCTTCTCGGAGAACGCGCTCCGTCTCTTCGGCATCGACGAGCAGGGCCGCCGGGTGCCGCCACGATGACGGTGTCGAACCCGGAGCGCCGGCGGGCCATCGAGGAGTATCCGGTCGGGTCGGTCGAGGACTTTCCCGAGGGCAGCCACCACGTCGTGCAGGCCGGGCGCCGGGAGGTCGGCGTCTTCAACATCGGCGGGCGCTTCTTCGGTCTGCCCAATCTCTGCCCCCACCAGACGGGACCGCTCTGCGAGTCGCGGCGAACGCACGGCACGACCGTTGCGACGGCGGAGACCGGCTGGCAGACCGCGTGGGGGATGGAGGGCGAGGTCGTCGCCTGCCCCTGGCACGGCCTCGAATACCACGTGCCGACCGGCCAGTGCCTCGCGTTCCCCGAGATCCGCCTCCGCACCTACCCGATCTCGGTGCGTGACGGCCAGGTCATCGTGACGGTATGAGCGCCGCCTGGGGGCACCTCGTCGTCCGCGAGCTGCCGGGCGCCTATGTGGTCGCGCCCGAGGCGGCTCCCGACGACTGGATCTGCCGCTTCGACCGCTCGGCCGGCTTCCCGGCCCGAGACTGGGCGGAGAACATGGCCCGCGCCTACAACGCGCGACTCGCAGCCGCCGGGCCGGACGGAGATCGAGCGGCCGAGGACGTGCCGGCGGGCTGAAGTTCGCAGGCCGCCTGGCGAGTGCCAGCGGCGGCGTTCGCGGGTGCCGCCTCGGCGACGGGCCTCGCCCAGGTTCGCGGTGGCCTCAAGCGGTGGCGTTCGTCACCTCGGCCAGGCGCCGCGTGAGGAAGCGGCGCTCGGCGTCGGAGCTCGCCAGCCCCAGCGCGTGCCGGTACGACCCGGCGGCGTCGGCCCGGCGACCCAGCCGGCGCAGGAGATCGGCGCGCGTCGCCTCCAGCAGGTAGTACCCGTCGAGTGCAGACGTGTCCGCCAAGGCCTCTACGATCGCCAGCCCGGCGGCCGGCCCATCCACCATGGCGATCGCGACCGCGCGGTTCAGCTCCACGACCGGAGAAGGCATGATCTTCGCCAGCCGCCGGTAGAGCAAGGCGATCTCCAGCCAGTCGGTGCCGGCCGCGGCGACCGCGGCCGCGTGGCAGGCGGCGATCGCCGCCTGCAGCTGGTAGGGCCCGATCCGGCCCTTGGGCAGCGCCGCCTCGAGAAGCTGGGTCGCCTCGTCGATCTCGCCTCGCTCCCAGCGAGCG
>JBAPVZ010000095.1:0-8450 GCA_049283435.1 Candidatus Dormiibacterota bacterium | reverse complement strand
CGCCTGACCCGCGACTCGGCCGGCTACCGGATGCAGGCGAGCCGTGGCGAGTTCGTCCGCTTCGGCGAGGCGGAGGACGAGGCGCTGGCGGCGCAGTCGAGCCCGGAGTGGCCTCACGCGTTCGCCCGGCTCGACAGCCCGGCCGGCGTCGTGCTGTCGCGATACGGCTCCAACCACATCCATGCCGTGACCGGCGACCGGATGCGCGAGCTGGAAATCGCCTGCGCGTTCCTCGGCGTCCGCTGGGAGAACCTGGAGCAGGTGGGGTGAGGGCGCCGCTGCTCCTGGGCGTCGACATCGGCTCTGCCAGCTCGAAGGGCTTGCTGGCGACGCCCGACGGCCAGGTCGTCGCCACCGCGCAGCGCCCGCACCGGATCTCCCTGCCGGCCCCCGGGTGGGCCGAGCACGACGCCGAGCAGATCTGGTGGGGAGAGTTCGTGTCGCTGTCCAGAGAGCTCGCGCCGCAGGCCGGTGACCGGTTGGCCGGAGTCTGCGTCAGTGGCATCGGCCCCTGCCTGCTGCCCGCCGACGAGGAGGGAAGAGGGCTCCGTCCGGCCATCCTCTACGGGATCGACACCCGGGCGACCGCCGAGATCGACGAACTCACGGAGCGATTCGGCGAGGCAGAGATCCTCGCCAGGTGCGGATCGCCGCTGACCAGCCAGTCGGTGGGTCCGAAGATCCTCTGGCTGCGCCGCCACGAGCCGGAGGTCTGGGAGGCGACCCGCCGGATCTTCATGGCCAGCTCTTTCGTCGTGCACCGCCTCAGCGGCGCCTACGTGCTCGACCACCACTCGGCCAGCCAGTCGGGCCCGCTCTACGACCTGGGCGCCCAGGCCTGGGCGTCCGCTTGGGCAGAGGTGGTGGCCCCTGGCCTCGCGCTGCCCGAGCTGAAGTGGCCGTCGGATCGCGCAGGCGTCGTGCTCGGTGGCGCGTCGGAGGTGACCGGGATCCCGGCCGGCACGCCGGTGGCGACCGGGACCATCGATGCCTGGGCCGAGGCGATCAGCGTCGGCGTGAGGGCACCGGGCCAGCTGATGCTGATGTACGGCACCACCATGTTCATGGTCGCGCCCGTGGAGCCGGCGGGCGCCGCTCCCGATCCCCGGTTGTGGCTGACGGGATGGGTGACGCCCGATCTGCGCTCGAGGGCGGCCGGCATGGCGACCTCGGGGGCCGTCACCGAGTGGCTGCGGCGGCTGACCGGGGATCCCGCCCACGAGACGCTGCTACGGGACGCAGCGGAGATCCCTCCCGGAGCGGGCGGCCTGGTCATGCTCCCCTACTTCGCGGGCGAGCGAACCCCTCTCTTCGACGCCGATGCCCGCGGCCTCGTTCTCGGTCTCACGCTTGGGCACGAGCGCGCCCACCTCTACCGGGCCGCCCTGGAGTCGACCGCCTTCGGCGTCCGCCACAACGTGGACACGATGGCGGAGGTGGGGGATCGGCCCCAGGAGGTCGTCGCCGTCGGCGGCGGCGTTCAGGGTGGCCTCTGGACACAGATCGTCTCCGATGTCACCGGGCTCGAGCAGCGGATCTGCGAGGTGACGATCGGCGCCAGCTACGGCGACGCGCTCCTGGCAGGCATCGCGGCCGGTCAGGTGGCGCCCGACACATCGTGGAGCAGGGAGGACCATCTCGTGACGCCGAACCCCGCGCACCGGAGCACCTACCAGGCCCTCTACCAGCTCTACCGGGAGCTCTACCCGGCGACCCGGTCGGCGATGCATCGTCTGGCTCGCCTGCAGACCGGTGAGGGGGAGCCGTCTTCGCCCCTCGCACGGGCGGCGCCGGGAGGAGGGGCACGATGACCCGGCTGGTCTCCGCCGGCGTGCCGGGCGTTCGGTACGAGGGCGAGCGGCTGGCCTCGGTCGCGCTCCCCGTCGGCGGCATCGGGACGGGGACCATCTCGGTGAGCGGCCAGGGCCGCTGGCAGGATTGGGAGATCGAGAACCGGCCCGCCAAGGGCTTTCAGCCCGAGTACGCGTTCTTCAGCGTCTGGGAGCGCGAGGCCGGCGCCTCGGAGCCCGGTCAGGTGCGACTGCTCGAGGGTCCGCTCGAGCCGCCGTTCCACGGCAGCCGGGGGGTCGAGCTGAGAACCGGCGGCCTGCCTCGCTTCGAACGGTGTGCGTTCGACGGTCTGTATCCGTTCGGTCGCATCGAGCTCGGGGACTCTGCGTCGGCCCTGGAGGTGGCGCTGGAGGTGTGGAACCCGCTCCTGCCCCCGGACGAGGATCGAAGCGGCATACCCGTCGCGATCGCGAACCTGGAGTTCCGGAACACCGCTGCCAAGCCGCGGGAGCTCGCGGTCGCCACCTGCCTGAGCAGCCTGCTCACCGCTCCGGCGGCCTGGGCGGCGGTCGAGGACGGAGGGCTTCGGGGCGCCGCCGTGCGGGGTCGCCACGAGTGGCAGGGCTCGATGGCCGTGGCTTGCCTGGGTACCGAGGAGGTGCAGGTGCGGACCGGGTGGCAGCGCGGCTGGAAGGACGGCCTCCTCGCCTTCTGGGACGCGCTGTCGGAGACGGGCCGCCTCCCCGACGCGACCGAGCCGGAAGAGGCCGTCGCGCAGGTGTTGACCCGCACTGTGCTCGAGCCGGGCGCCACCTGGATGGGGACCTTCCTCCTCGCGTGGCACTTCCCGATGCGGACTCCCTGGGCGACTCCCACGCCGACCGGTGCCGTGGGCGCACCGGGCATCGCCATGCTCTCCCCCGACCGGAGGTGGACTCGCAACCACTACGCGACGCGGTTCGCGGACGCGTGGGACGTGATCCGCTTCGTGGAGTCGCACCTCGACGAGCTGGCGCAGGGAACCAGGCGATTCGCCGAGGCCCTCTGGACGAGCGATCTTCCCGTGGCCGTGCGCGACGCGGCGATGTGCAGCCTCACGGCCCTCCGCTCCGAGACGACCTTCCGGGCCGAGGACGGCCGCCTGTACGGCTGGGAGGGATGTGACGACCGGACGGGGTGCTGTCACGGCACCTGCACGCACGTCTGGAACTACGAATGGGCGACGCCGCTGCTCTTCGGGAAGCTGGCGCGTTCGATGCGCGACACCGAGTTCCTTGATTCGACGCGCGAGGACGGGATGATGAGCTTCCGCTCCGGACGCCCCGATCCGGAGCGAGCGCCGGCCTCGTTCGCCGCCGCCGATGGCCAGTTCGGCTGCATCGTCAAACTGCATCGCGAGTGGCGCCTCAGCGGCGAGGACTCCTGGCTGAGCCGGCTCTGGCCTCGGGCACGGGCAGCGCTCGCCTGGACCTGGGGCGGGAGCGGGTGGGACCGCGACCAGGATGGGCTGCCCGAGGGCTGCCAGCACCACACGCTCGACGTCGAGTATCTGGGCCCGAATCCGCTCACCGGATTCTGGTACCTCGCCGCGTTGCGGGCGGCCGAGGAGATGGCTCGCCACCTGGGGGACGTCGAGGTGGCGGAGCGCTGTCGTCGCCTCTTCGAGAGCGGCTCACGGCGCATCGTCGAGGTGCTGTTCAACGGCGAGTACTTCGAGCAGGCGGACCCTCCGCAGGACGTGCTGATCACCCCCGAGGTGGCGCGTCCGGAGGAGGTCCTGGATCTGCGGCGCCGGCTCGCGCAGGGCCTGCCACTGCCGCACCAGGTCGGGCCGGGTTGCCTGGTCGATCAGCTGGTGGGCCAGCTCGTCGCCCGCCTGTGTGAGCTGGGGGACCTCGCCGACCGGGGCGCTGTCCGGAGCGCGGCGAAGGCCGTGTTCGACCACAACCAGGTGTCGGATTTCGGAGCGCTGACCAACGTCTACCGCACGTACGCAACCCGCGGGGACGCCGGCCTGGTGATGGTCTCCTATCCGCGGGGCGGGCGGCCGCGCTCCCCGGTCGCCTACTTCAGCGAGGCGATGACCGGCTTCGAATACACGGCGGCTGCGGCGCTCATCCAGGAGGGGTTCGAGCAGGAGGGACTTCGCTGCGTGGAGGCCGTGCGGGCCCGCTACGACGGCCATCGGCGAAACCCGTACGACGAGGCGGAGTGCGGTCACCACTACGTCCGGGCGATGGCCAGCTGGGCGGTGCTGCTGAGCCTCACCGGCTTCAGCTACTCGGCGCAGTCCGGCGAGATGCGGATCGCCGACGCCGGCAGGCCGTGCCGATGGTTCTGGGCCAACGGCTCGGCCTGGGGAACCGTGCGGCAGAGGCCCGCACCCTCGGGGACCCAGCTCGACCTCGAGGTGGGCGGCGGGGAATTGAGGATCCGATCACTGGGCCTCCGAGGGCACGGGAGGGCCGAGCTGAGCCGACCGGAAACCCTGCGGGCCGGAGCCCGGCGCTCGGTCGTCGTCCCCCGTTCGAGCTCGTCCGAGCCCGGACCTCGGATGGGAACCAATCGATAGGAGGAATCGAGAGCCATGACAGAGCGACGGCGGACACCGATGACCGACCGCGCTGCGCAGCCCGGCGGGGGCTCGATCGCAGGGTTCGGGCCACCGGGGGGCGGGGGCAGTCGCATCTCGCGCAAGGACTTCCTGGTCGGAGCCGCCAGGCTGGCGGTGGGGGCCGCGGCGACGGCGGCCGTAGCGCCCGCGCTGGCGGCGTGTGGCAAGTCGCCCTCCTCGTCTGCGCCAACCTCAGGCCCGACCGTCATCAAGAAGGGCAAACAGGTCACCCTCACGTACTACTTCGGCGCCAATGCTCAGGAGGCGCAGGTCCGCCAGAAGATCTTCAATCAGTTCATGGCGAAGAATCCGGACATCAAGATCGTCAATCAGCTGGACGGGACGAATCACCTGCAGAAGCTCAACACCGAGCTCGCTGGAGGGAACGCACCCGACCTGATGATGTCCTGGGAGCTCGACTACTCCGCGTACGCCAAGAAGGGCGTCTACATGGACCTCCACGAGTTCATCAAGAACGACAGCGAGTTCCAGAACACGGTGATGCCGCAGGAGTACCCGGCCGTCCTCGAGATGTTCTCGTATGGCGGCAAGCTCTGGGTGCTCCCGGAGCAGGTGACCGACGTCATCCTCTTCTACAACAAGCAGCACCTGAAGGACGCCGGCCTCAAGATGCCGACCAGCTGGGGCGACGCCGGCTGGACCTGGGACAAGTTCACCGGCTACGCGAAGAAGCTCACGCAGACCGCGGGCGGGCGGGTCAATCGCTACGGGTACGCCGACATGTGGGGCTTCCCGCTGACCTCCGCGAACGTGATCGCGGTCGCCAACGGCGGGGATTGGTTCACGCAGCCCGTCAGTCCCAAGCCCGGTTCGAGCAACCTGGCCTCGAAGAACATCTCCGACGCCATCCAGTGGTATGCGGATCTGACCAACGTGGATCACGCCTCCGCCCCCTCCTCCGCGGTCACCTCCCAGCCGGGCAATCAGCTGTTCATGACCGGCAAGGCGTCGATGGGGATCGTCGGCCACTGGTTCTATCCCGCCTTCTCGACGGCGCAGGGGCTGGAGTTCGACGTCGCGCCGATCCCCATCGGTCCCCGTGGTGGAACCCATTCGAAGACCAACATCGGCGGCACCGGCATCTCGATCAGCTCGAAGACCAAGTACCCCGAAGAGTGCTGGCGCTTCGTCAAGTACTGGGCCGGCCTGTCGGGCCAGCAGGTGATCGCCAAGGAGGGGTTGTGGGTACCGGCGCTCAAGAACGTCGGGCAGTCCGCCGCCTACAACAGCTCGAACGGTGCCATGGCGCACGCCCAGCTGTTCACGGAGGTCCTGCGCGAGGGCAACGTGTACTCGCTGCCGATCAGCGCGGCCTGGCCCGACTTCACCATCCCCTGGACGAACACGTTGACCGACATCTGGCAGGGAAAGAAGTCGGCCAAAGCCGACCTTCCCGGCCTCGACAGCACCGTGAACGCGGACCTGAAGAAGTTCGCCTAGGTCGGCGATGCTGGCGAGACCCGAAAAGCTGCTCTACCAGGGAAGGCCGTTGCGGCGCGCGCGCAAGCACGGGCCCTCCTACTTGTTCATCCTGCCCAACTACCTGGGCGTTCTCCTGTTCCTCGCGTTCCCGGTGGTCTTCGCGCTCTGCCTGAGCCTCCTCCAGTGGAACGGCGTGACGGCGCCGACCTGGGTCGGTCTGGGGAACTTCCGTGCCCTCCTGGGGGACGTCGTCTTCTGGCTCTCGTTGCGCAACACCGCCGTCTACACCGTGCTCACGGTGCCGCTCGGGATCGTGCTCAGCCTGGCGGTCGCTTCGCTGCTGAACCAGCGCGTTCGGGGCCTGGGCATCTTCCGAACCGCCATGTTCATCCCCGTCGTGACCTCGGCGCTGGCGGTGGCGGTGATCTGGAAGTGGATCTTCGACTTCCAGGACGGCCTCGTCAACGATTTCCTGGGCCTCCTCCACCTGCCCGCCGTCCCCTGGCTGAGCGACCCGGCCTGGGCGATGATCGGCCTCGGCATCATCGGCGTGTGGCAGAACTTCGGGTTGACCTCGATCATCCTGCTGGCGGCGCTGCAGAACGTGCCCCAGGAGCTCCTCGAAGCGGCCTCGATCGACGGCGCCGCTGCGTGGAGCCGCTTTCGTCACATCAGCGTGCCACTGATCACGCCGGCCATCCTCTTCGTCTCGGTCACCTCCTTCATCTCCGCCTTCCAGATGTTTGCCCAGGCCTACTACATGACGAGCGGAGGTCCGGACTATGGCACCACGGTGATGACGCTGCTGACCTACCAGCGTGCGTTCCAGCAGAACCGCTTCGGCGAGGCGGCGGCGCTGGCGTACATCCTGTTCGCGATCATCTTCGTCGTCACCATGGCGCAGCTCCGCGTCAGCCGGAGCGCCGTCAGCTCGGCCTCGGAGTTCGAGTCTTGAGCGCCGAGACGGGGAGGAGGGCAAGCCCCGCCCGCACGCGGGTGGGGTCGGCCCTGGCGACTCGGATCCCCCGCCTCGGCGGCAGGGTGGTCATCTACCTCCTGCTCATCATGGTCGCCCTGATCGCCGTCATCCCGTTCTTCTGGATGGTTAGCACGTCGCTCAAGACCGCGCTCGAGGCGAGCACCTATCCGCCCTCCCTATGGCCGGGACAACCCCAATGGCACAACTACACCGACGTGTTCAACGCCGCGCCATTCCTGACCTTCTTCCGGAACACCGCTTTCTATTCGGTGTGCGTGACGGCCGGGCAGCTCGTCTTCTGCTCGATCGCGGCCTTCGGCTTCGCGCGGCTGCGGTTCCCGGGGCGCAACGCGTTGTTCGTCGTGTACCTGGCGACGCTGATGGTGCCGACGGTGGTGACGTTGGTGCCGAGCTTCATCCTCATGAAGTGGTTCGGCTGGCTCGACACCATCTGGGCGATGACGATCCCTGGCATGTTCGGGAGCGCCTTCGGCACCTTCCTGCTCCGCCAGTTCATGCTCGGCATCCCAAAGGAGCTCGACGAGGCCGCGATTCTCGACGGTGCGAGCCTGTTTCGTGTCTACTGGCAGATCATCCTGCCCCTGGTGCGGTCGCCCCTCATCGTGCTCACCGTCCTGACCGTGATGACGGTGTGGAACGACTTCGCCTGGCCCCTCGTCATGCTCAACAGTCAGAACGTCATGACGCTGACGCTCGGGCTGGCGGTCTTCACCACCGGTGGCACCGAGGAGTACGTGAACGTCCCGCTGTCGATGGCCGCCGCGACCATGGTCGTGGCCCCGCTGATCGTCATCTTCGTCGTGGCCCAGCGGTACTTCATCCGTGGCTTCGCACTGAGCGGATTCGGGGGCCGCTGACCCGGGATGGATCACGTCACGCTGCGCGATGGTGCCCGCCAGGTCACCATCGACGGGAGCACCGGCGCGCTGCGGGGGAGCCCGGTGCCGCTACGCTGGGCCGCGGGCCGCGCTACCACGCCGTCGTCGCTCCGACAGCGAACCGGCGCCCGCAGCGAGAGCGAGGGGTGCGGCCCGTCTCATCCGGCCAGGGCGAGCTGCTCCTTGATCCCGCCGGCGGTCTGGCCGACCAGCTTGCGGGCGACGTCCTCCATGACGCCGCGACCGAAGTTCGCGACTCGGCCGGTGACGCGGTAGTCCGTCTCCAGACGGACGTGCGCGCCCTCTGGACCCCCGGTGACCGACATCTGAATCGTCGCCGTTGCGGTGCCCGGCCCGCCCGCCTCCCGTCCCTTCGCCTCGAGCGTCGCCGTCCGCGCCGCCTCGTCCCGATCCGTAATGCTCGCCGTGCCGCGGTAGGTGATGGAGATCGCCCCGACCTTGATCTTCGCCGAGCCGTTGAACGTATCCGGACTGCTCACCTCGCCCAGCTGCGCGCCCGGCACGCAGCTCGCGATCCGGGTCGGGTCGAGCAGGAACGCGAAGACCGCGTCGGCCGCGGCGGGCACGTCGAACTCGTTGACGATCTGCATATGGTCGATCCTATTGCCGGTCGGACGGCGGCGGCGAGGCAGGCGGTTCGCCGTCCTCGGAAGGCGCGCTCGACGGGCCGGCGGGCGGTGGCGCGCCGGGCGGGGCCTCGGGC
>JBAPVZ010000094.1:0-1942 GCA_049283435.1 Candidatus Dormiibacterota bacterium | reverse complement strand
GCCGGCGCCGACCGGCGGCGAGGCAGTTGCCGCACCGCCCTCCCCAGCGGGAACGCCGGTCCGTGAGCTCGCCGGCTGGCGGCCCGCGTGGATCCGGTACGGTCCCTTCACCCTCTCCGGCCTGGTCACGGTCGCGGTCATCGCCGGATTCGCCTGGCGGATCATCTCGGAGGCGGCGATCAACATCGGCCAGCTCCCGGAGGTGCGCGCGGCACAGGCGGAAGCGGCGACGATCGGCATCGCCGCGGTCGTCGTCGTGCTCGCGCTGGTCGGCATCGCACTCGTCGCCCTGCTCTCCACGTTCGGCTACGCGTTCGCGTTCTGGGGCTTCCGCCTGACCCGCCAGGCCGAGGGCACGCTGCAGGTGCGGCGGGGCCTCATCACGACGCGCGTGACGACGATCGAGGAGCGGCGCCTGCGCGGGGTCGAGATCTCGGAGCCGCTGCTGCTACGTGCGGTCGGAGGCGCCCGCTGCCTCGCGATCACGACCGGGCTGCGGGTCGGCCGGGGCTCGGAGCGCGGCGGCTCGATGCTGCTGCCCCCCGCCCCGCGGACGGAGGCGATCCGGGTCGCGGCCGAGGTGCTCGGTCGTCCCCGTCCGATCGTCGCCGCCTTGATCCCGCACGGTGCGCGCGCCGCCCGGCGCCGGTTCACGCGCGCGCTCGCGGTCGCCGCGATCCTCTGCGCCGGCCTGCTGCTCGGGTGCTGGCGGCTCGGGCTGTCGGAGGATCTGTGGATCGCGTCGCTCGCCGTCTTCCCGATCGCAGCCCTTCTCGCGGCCGACCGGGCCCACAGCCTGGGCCATGTCGTCGCCGACGGGGCGCTCATCGTCCGCCTCGGCTCGCTGATCCGGCGCCGCAGCATCGTCAACTGTGAGGGGATCATCGGCTGGAACCTCCGGCAGACGTTCTTCCAGCGCCGGCTCGGGCTGGGCACGCTGGCCGCCACGACCGCGGCCGGTCGCCAGCGCTACGAGGCGCTGGACGTGCCGCTGGGGGAGGCGGTGCGGACCGCGGAGCAGGCGGTCCCCGGCCTGCTGCGACCGTTCCTGGTGCCCGCCGATCGGGCCTGACGCCACCTCACGGCCGGGCCGGGGCGACGTTCAGGCGGCGTCGCAGGGGTTGGGGCCGTCTGCCGGCAGTCGCGCGCTCGTTCGCGCTCGGAAGGGTCAAGCCGCCGGCACTCGGCCCTCCCCGGGGTAGGGGCTCGGCCCGTTGGGCTGGGGCCTCGCGATGGGGCGGCGCGCTCCGGCGGTACCATGAATAGCCACCCAATGCAACCCGTTGTCAACGACCTCAGCTTCCAGGCGGCTACCGTCAACGGGTCGGGCAGCCAGTCGGCGAACCTCGTGCTCACGCGGGCGATCTTCTCGATGGGCATCCCGGTCGCGCCGAAGAACGTGTTCCCCTCGAACATCGAAGGGCTGCCGACCTGGTATCAGCTTCGCATCTCGCCGCAGGGCTATCAGGCCCGCAAGGGCGACCCGGACGTCATCGTCGCGCTCAACCCGACGACCTGGCGCGAGGACCTGGCGACCGTGCGCAGTGGCGGCGCCGTCGTCGTCGAGGAGGCGTACTCGCTCGCCGACGGCCGTGAGGACGTGACCTACTACCAGGTGCCGTTCCAGAAGCTCGCGAAGTCGCGCATCACGCACGATGTGCTCCGCAAGCAGCTGACGAACATGCTGTACGTCGGCGTCGTCGGCGGCCTGCTCGGCATCCCCCTGGCCTCGCTCGAACAGGGCGTCCAGCGCACGTTCCCGACCAAGCCCAAGGCGTGGGCGGTGAACGTCGAGGCGATCTCGGTCGGCTACGAGTACTGGCAGGAGCACTTTGCCGACCGCCCCTGCGGCTTCCGGCTGGAGCCGGTGCCGGGCGGAAACGACGACCTGATCCTGCTGGAGGGCAACCAGGCGACGGCGCTCGGCTGCGTGATGGGCGGG
>JBAPVZ010000093.1:0-3249 GCA_049283435.1 Candidatus Dormiibacterota bacterium | reverse complement strand
GCACCGTCTGGGCTCCGCTCCTCCCACGCAGCGATTTGCAGCCGAAACGACGGCCCGCGACGAGCCGGCCGCACTCATCGGAGAGACCGGCCCCGGCGTGCCCGCGACATTCTTTCGTGACCGGTGGCGCCGACCATGGCCCAGCAGATGGCATCACTCTGCCCGACGGCGTCCCGGCACCGCCGCATGTCACGGTCGACTCCTCTCGAACGGGCGGTAGGATCGACCCAGTCATGACGGTCGAGGTGCAGCCAGCCGTCGGGGTCCGGGGGCTGACCGACGAAGCGGCTGCGGCTCGACGGGCCGGGGGGCAGGGCAACGCCGCCAAGCCCGCCAGCACGCGGACCTACGGCCAGATCCTGCGCGAGAACGTCTTCACGTTCGTCAACAACGTGCTGTTCATCCTCTGCATCGCGCTCGTGCTCGTCGGGCGCCCCCTCGACGCCGTCACCTCGATCCTGGTGATCATGACGAACGTCGTCGTCAGCGTCGTGCAGGAGGTGCGCGCGAAGCGGACGCTCGATCGCATCGCGCTCCTCACCCGTCCCACCGCGACCGTCCGCCGGGGTGGCGTCGAGCGCGAGGTCGTGCCCGAGGAGCTCGTCATCGGCGATCTCGTCGTGCTGCAGTCGGGGGATCAGATCGTGCTCGACGGATCGCTCGTCGAGGGTCGCGTGCAGGTCGACGAGTCCCAGCTGACCGGGGAATCCGACGTCATCTTGAAGACTCCGGGGGCCGAGGTCTTCTCGGGCAGCTTCTGCGTCACCGGCAGCGGCGGTTACGAGGTCGAGCGGGTGGGCGCCGACAGCCTCGCGAACCGGATCACGGCAGGTGCTCGCGCGTTTCGCCGCGCGCTGACGCCGCTCCAGACGCAGGTCAACCTGGTCATCCGGGTCGTGCTCGTCATCGTCATCTACCTGGAGATCGTCGTCGTCCTCAACTCGCTGGCCCGTCACGTCGGCATCGCCGTCGCGGTGTCGCGCTCGACGATCCTGGCGACGCTGGTGCCGAACGGCCTGTTCGTCTCGATCGCGATCGCCTACGCGCTGGGCGCCGTCCGCATCATCCGCTTCGGTGCGCTGGTCCAGCAGTCGAATGCGGTCGAGTCGCTGAGCAACGTCGACGTGCTCTGCCTGGACAAGACCGGCACGCTGACGATGAACCAGCTCCGCCTGGAGGAGACCGCCGCGCTCGACGGCGACGAAGAGCGGTTCCGGGCGCTGCTCGGCGTCGTCTCGGCGTCCGCGACGACCCGGAACAAGACCTCGGAGGCGATCGCCGACGCTCTGCCGAGCGACCCGCAGCCGATCACGGCCGAGGTGCCGTTCTCGTCGGCCCGCAAGTGGAGCGCGGTCGCCTTCGACGCGGGCGCGACGCGGGGCACCTACGTGATGGGCGCGCCCGAGATGATGCGGCCCGGTCTTGCGGAGGGCCTGCGCTGGGAGCCGATCGCCTCCTGGATCGAGGACCACGCCGAAAGGGGGCGCCGGGTCCTCCTGCTCGCCCACCATCCCGACCCCTCGGCGATCCCGGCCGAGCCGCTGGTCGACGTCGAGCTGCCGCATGGGCTGCGCCCGGTCGGGCTGGTCGCGCTGAGCGACACCCTGCGACCCGATGCCGCCGCCACGCTGGCGCGGTTCGCCGAATCGGGCATCGAGATCAAGATCATCTCCGGCGACAGCCCCGAGACCGTGCTGGCGCTCGCGCGGCAGGCGGGCGTCGGCACCGACCTGCACGCCGTGTCCGGCCTCGAGCTGGACACGATGGACGAGGAGCAGTTGCGTCGCACCGCCTCGCGCATGGCCATCTTCGGCCGTGTCAGCCCGGAGCAGAAGGAACGGCTGGTCCGGGCGCTGCGCGCCGGCGGTCACTACGTCGCGATGATCGGCGACGGCGTCAACGACGTGCTCTCGCTGAAGCGCGCCAACCTGGGCATCGCGATCCAGTCCGGGAGCCAGGCGGCGCGTGGGGTCGCCGACATGATCCTGACCAACGACTCGTTCGCGGCGCTGCTGCCGGCGGTTCGCGAAGGGCGGCGGATCCTCGACGGGATGCAGGCGATCCTGAAGCTGTTCCTCTGCCGGATCGTCACGCTCGCGCTCGTCCTGACGTCGGCGCTCATCGTCGGCCTGTTCCCGATCGAGCTCCGGCAGGGTTCCGCCGTGAGCCTGCTGACCGTCGGCGTGCCGAGCGTCGCGCTCGCGGTGTGGGCCCGGCCGCGGCATCCGTCGCGAAGCCTGGCCGGTGACCTGGTGCGCTTCGTCGCCCCGGTTGCGATCGTCTCCAGCATCATCGGGCTGCTCGTCTTCTGCCTCGCCTTTGTCGTGCAGCTCGGGCAGCTGCCGACGCCGGGCGTGGTCGACAGCGCCGCCGACCTCGCCGCCGAGCATCGGGCGGAGAGCTCGCTCATCGGGTTCCTCGTCCTGACCGGCCTCTTCCTGGTCGTGTTCGCCCGTCCGCCGAGCCGCTGGTGGGCGGTCGTCGAGAGCGCGACCGGGGACTGGAAGCCGACCATCCTCGCCGCCGTCCTCGGCGCGCTCTTCATGGTCGTGTGGGCGACGCCCCTCGGCGACGTCTTCTCGCTCGCCCGCCTCGACTGGACGCAGCTCGGGGTCACGGTGGCCGGCGTCGCCGTCTGGCTGATCGTGATGTGGGCGACCTGGCGCCTGCGCCTGGCGACCCGTTCCATCGGGCTCGAGGAAGGCTGAGCGCCGCGGACGCGCACCGGACCTCCGGGCGTGTTACACGTAGGCGCAGACCAGATCATGGCAGGCGCGATTCCGACCGCGACACTGGCGAGCGGGGGCGGAATGCTGGACGCCGGGTTCGCCGGGGTCTCTTTCGCGGCGCTCTTCTGGGTTCTGCTCGTCGCGGCGCTGATCCCGAACGTGCTCGCGCTCGCCGCGCCCTCGCGCTCCAGGTTCGCGATCGTCGCCGGCATCGTCGGGGCCGTGCTCGCTGATGTCGCGGGGGTGCTCGCGGCCCAGTACGTCCTGGTCGTGCCGGGCGTCGTCGTCGCCGTTCTCGTCGCGCGGGAGCTGCGGACCCCGTGGGGCTGGCTGGGAGTGCCGATCGCGATCCTGGCCGCGATTCTCCTCGTCTGGGAGCTGCCCTTGGACTGGCTCTGGATGGCGGCCATCGCGATCGCCTACATCGTGCTCGTCCTCATGCGTCGGCGCCGCGCCCGCGCGGCGGGCGACGAGGCGGGCGAGGCGCTGCGCGGACACGGGCCGACGGGTCCCTGAGGCT
>JBAPVZ010000092.1:0-1591 GCA_049283435.1 Candidatus Dormiibacterota bacterium | reverse complement strand
TTCGTGCTCATCGCGGTCCTCGGGCGCGTGGCTCTGGGCGGCGAGGCGATGGGGCTGGGCGATGTCAAGCTGGTCGCCTTCATCGGTCTGGCGCTCGGCATCCAGGCGGCGGCGGTCGCCCTGATCGCCGGCGTCGTGCTCGCCGGGATCGTCGCGCTCGTGCTCGTGCTCACCCGGCTCCGGGGGATGCGCGACAGCATCGCGTACGGCCCCTACCTCGCGGTCGGCTCTTTACTGGCCCTCTTCCTCGCCGGCCTTCACCGGCGCTAGCCTGCGCCCGATGGGTGCACGACTGCTGGAGGGAGAACGTGTCCGGGCGGTCGCCAGGCCGCACTGGATCGTGCTCGCGAGGCCGCTCGCTCCGACGCCGCTCGTCGCCATCGTGGTGGCGGCCTTGGTGCTGGGGCTCGGACGGTGGCCACCGGTGGCGGAGCTGCGCGCGCCGGTGGCGCTGGGGGCGCTCGCGCTGCTCGGAGCCTGGATCGGCGGCGCCTACCTGCGCTGGACGAGCCAGGCGGTGCTGGTGACGAATCGCCGGGCGGTGCTGCAGGTCGGGCTCGTGAACCGGCGGCGGACGATGGTCGCTCTGGAGCGGATCCAGGACGTCACGACGGAGCAGAGTCTGCTCGGCCGTATGCTCGGGTTCGGGACGGTCGTCGTGGCCACCGCCGGCTGGGGCGGCGAGCGGACGCCGGGCGCCCGCGCGCTGGTGCTGGCGAACGTGTGCGCGCCCGAGCGGCTGGCGCGCTGGCTGTTCCCGCCGGCCGCCGAGGGCGTACTCGACTCCGGCGCCGCGTGCGCCCCGGACGCTCGGCTGCCACCTGCCGCCGGCGATCGGCGCTGACCGGCCTGCGCAGGAGCCGATTCGATTCCGGCATGCTTGTTGGTCAGTGTGATGGAAGGCCGCCGACCGCTCGTGCTGCTCGGCTTCATGGGATCGGGCAAGACGACCGTCGGCCGGCTCGCGGCCGAGCTGGCGGGAGCCTCGTTTGCCGACCTCGACCAGCTGATCGAGAGGGACGCGGGCGTGAGCGTGCAGGAGTTCTTCCGCCGCCGCGGCGAACCCGCGTTCCGTGCTCAGGAGGCCGCGCGGCTGCTGACTGCGCTGACCCCGGATTCCGTGCTCGCGGTCGGGGGCGGGACGCCGATGCACGAGGCGAGCTGGGCCGCGCTGCGGCAGCGCGCGGTCACCGTGTGGCTGGACGCGCCACTGCCGCTGCTCCTGCAACGGGCCGACGCATCGAGCCGGCCGCTGCTGCAGCGACATACGCGCAGCGAGCTGCAGGAGCTGCACGCCTGCCGCTGCCGGCGCTACGCGGAAGCCGATCATCGCGTCGACAGCAGTGGTCCGGCGGCGGTCGTCGCAGAGGAGGTGGTGCAGCGTTGGGACAGGTGACGGTGCAGGCAGGGGGCGGCTACCCGGTGGCGATCGCGCAGGGGTCGCTGCTCGGGCTTGCCGACACGGTCGCCGAGCTCCGGGTCTCGGCGGTCGCGATCGTGACCGACCGGACCGTGGAGCGACTCTGGGGGGAGCCGGTCCAGCAGGCGCTGAGCGGGGCCGGCATCGCGGCGCCGCTACTCGCGGTGGAAT
>JBAPVZ010000091.1:0-3802 GCA_049283435.1 Candidatus Dormiibacterota bacterium | reverse complement strand
TCGAGCAGCTTGACGAGCCCGGCCCGGAAGAGCGTCTGACCGTCGACGACCAGGACACGCGGAGGGCGATCGACGGTCCACGGCGGGCGTTGGCGGAGCTGAGTTGGCCGCGGGCTCGCTGTCTGGCCCGCTCCCGGCAACGAGGTCATGGCCAGCCAGCCCACCGCCGGGCGAGGAACTCCACAGTGATCATGCCGAGCATGGCCCCCGCGAGCGATGTCGTACAGGGGAGAGCTATCCCATCTGACCTGGGTTAAATGTCCCGGGTGTCCCGGCTGCCCGATGGCAGAGGGACGATTGCGGCAGCGAGCTCTCGGCCAGTGCGGAAGTGGAGGGACTCGCACTCAGCGATCAGCCGCGCCGGCGGTCGCCGTCCGGCCCGCGACTATGTGTACCTCTCCATCCACCAGTCGTGCCGTGGCCGGAGGCACGCCGGCGTCATCCGCGGCCGACCGTTGGCGCCACCAGCGTGCCACCCCGCGGGGCAGCGCGTGCCAGAAGCCGCCGAGCTGGCAGGTCGTTTCGAGGAAGTCCCGGTAGGCCGCCCAACGGTCGACGCGGCGCAGGTAGTCGGGATGGGTCAGGGTCAACGCCATTCCGTGCCAGTTGCGGATCGCAGCCAGCTTGGCGCCCCACACCGGAGCGGCCGGACGGTGCACGACATCGCTCAACGTGAAGTCCTGCGGCAGGGTGTAGGGGAGCTCGACGAGGTGGCCGATGAAGAAGGGCCAGAGGCTCATCGTGCCACCCGGCTGAGGCTCGAAGGGGTCGGTGTCGAAGAAGGAGGCGTCGTAGTCCGCCTCCAGCTCCTGCATCCACGCGGGATGCCGATGCGTCAGCGGGGAGCGGAACCCGCTGGCCCCCATGCTGCGGAGGTGCGCGTTGATGCGAACGACCCGGCGTCCGAACTCCTCGCGGGAGTCGAAGAGGTGGCCGTCGTGGTGCAGCCCGTGAACGCCGATCTCGAAGCCTCGGTCCTGGAGGTGCCGGAGCAGCCCCCGGTCGAGCGGATATCGCTCCGGGACGACGTTGAACGAGGATCGCAGGCCAAGGCCCTCCTCCAGATCGGCGACGGCAGCCATCTGCCGCTGACCGTCGCCAGTCTCCACGTCGTGGGTCAGGACGAGCGCGAATTGAGCTCCCTCCGGCCAGAGCGGCGTGAACGACGCGGCGTCGCGACCCTCGGCTTGCAGCACCAGCCGCAACACCTCCCAGAGGAAGCGTGGATAGCGATCCTCCCACGGCCAGTCGAGCGGGAACGAGCGCCGTGCCAGCCGGGAGTGCGCCTGGCGCAACCGCGCGCTGACCGCGTGCGGCAGTAGCGGCTTCAGGACGTAATAGGAGCGCCTGCTCGCTCCCAGCCTCCAGTGCCGCTCGCCGAATTGACCCTCTCCGAGCGTCGCGACCAGGATGTCGGCGACGTCGCGGGCCCCACGTACGGCCGAGCCGAGCTCCGTTTCCGCGGCCTCCAGCGCCGCCGTCTCCCAAAGGGCGGGGTTCGCGCGGCGGCCTCTGAGAGACCAGAACCGCTCGGGGTGGTTGTCGCCAAAGAGCTCGCGCATCAGGCTGCGTGTCGGTAGAGGACCTGGCCGAGCATCTGGCAGACGAGCGGAGGCGAGTGACGAATCAGGACACCCAGTCCCTGCAGCACTCGGCCCGACGCCGCCCCCCGCCCGGTCGCCGGCGTCGCTCCAGCCGTCCAGGTGTATTCGAGGGGGAGCTCCCGGGCTCCCCAGCCGGCTTTGAACAGGCGCAGCCCCTCGGCCTCGAGGTCCGTCCGGCCGAAGTCGAAGCTCCGATAGCCGTGCTCGCAGGCCCAGGCCAGCGCCGACCACACCAGGAGATGGTTGGGCCGGAGTCCCCAGGCGTCGGCCAGAGACGCGCTGTACTTGTGGACCACGATCTCGCCGTGGTGCAGGAAGAGCCCGGCGGCGATCGGATCGCCACCCGGCGATTCCGCGATGGCGACGAACCCGCGTCCCTGATCGAGGACATGCCGCTGGATGGCGGCGAAGAGGATGGCGGGCTGCATGGGAACGCCGAGTCGCCGCCGCGTCGCCAGCTGGAGACGGCGCAGCACGACGAGATCGGACTCCGCCTGGCCGAAGCGGACGCGGACCCCGAGGCGTCGAGCCTGCTGGACGCTGCGCTTGTGGTCTTTGCGAAGCCGTCGCCAGAGCGAAGGGGGGTCCTGCTCGAGCTCGAGGACAGGGCGCACTGCGACCTGCCGGGTCACCAGACCCGACGTGGGGGGGATCGAGCTGCGAAGCTCCACTGCCTGGTCCCGCCAGGCGCCGGCCAACGCCTCCTGCAGCAGCTGCGCCAGGTCACGATCGGAGCGGGCGAGAGGAGGGCAGTGGTCGGTGAAGGGGAGAGAGACGGTGACCCGGCGCCGGAGCCGGCGCACCCGCACGAAGGGGACGCCGGCAACCAGGTCGCCCTCCGTCTGCAGTCCGAGAATCCTGCACTGGAGGCCGTAGGCGTCGCCCAGGGCCGCCTGCCACGTGGGGTGGTGGAACGGCGAGGCGGCGGTGAGCTCCTCCACCAGTCGAAGCCAGCGGCGGTCGTCGGACTCCAGCTCGACGACTTGCAGCCGATCTGCCGCCGACGGTGCCGTCGAGCGCGTGATCAGGTCCATCTGCCTCACTCCATCTCCGCCAGCGCGGTGCCAGTCGGGGTCAGCCGGGTGTGGTCGGGGGCGTACACCGTGCCCTTCTCGTCCTGGACGAGCACCGTTCGGGCGCCGGCTGCGGGACCCCGTGCGAGCCAGAATCGAACCGCGCTCGAGTTCAGGGACTGATCGACGTGGTAGTCGCTCCCCGTCCTCGGCGACCCCACCTCGCCGAGGATGAACGGCTTGTGCAGGGCCGCGGCCCAGTCGGGGACCTGGGGGTCGTTCTCGTAGACGTGGATGTCGTAGTAGTCGACGCAGTCGGCGTAGAGCGCGATGTCCGGGTTGCTGCCGGACAGTGCCGTGGCGTCCGAGAACGTGAACCAGGCCGTGGGGGCGGCGCAGGTGGCGACGCGGTACAGATCGCGCATCCACGCATGCACCACCTGGTCCGAGTAGCCGGGGCTGACCGGGTCGGTCGCGGGCGGCGTCGCCAGCCCGCCGTCACGGCCAAGGCTGTTGTAGGGCTCGTTGAAGAGGTCCCAGGCCGCGACCGTGGGGTCGGAGCCGAACGCGCGCAGGAAGTCGGCGGCTGCCTCCAGGTAGCCGGTGCGCAGGGCGGGGTGGTGGCCGTCCAGCGCCTGGAATCGGAAGTTGCCGGGGCTGGACTGCTCCTCCTGGTCGAACAGCACGATGACGACCCGCAGGCCGTGGCTCCGGAACATCTGCAGCGCCTCCCTGAAGTTGTCGAGGCTGCTCGCATCGAGGCGCTGAAACTGCTGCTGGCGATTCCACACGATGATCTGATCGAGACCGACGAACACCCGAAGCACCTGGCCCAGGTGCTCTTGCTGGATGTATTGGAGGTCGGCCTCGAGTCCCCGTTTCGCACTCGGCCAGTTGTCGTCGCTGCCGAGGTCACTGCGCAACCACGTCAACCCCAGATAGTCGCCGTTCGGTGCCGGCGGGGTGCCGTAGTTGAGTCCCTTGGCCGAAGGCAGCTGCAGGGAGGCGGTCCTCCGAGCCGGGCATGACGTCGGATCGGGTGCTGAGGCGCGTGTCCCGGCGCCGGTACCCGAGCAGGCGACGGCGGCCAGAGCGAGGGTTGCAAGCAACCCCGCCACCGCGGCTCTGATCGCGGTCGACCTCCGGCCGCTGCCCGCTTCCGGCCCCCCTGGCGTCATCGGCGAT
>JBAPVZ010000090.1:0-4400 GCA_049283435.1 Candidatus Dormiibacterota bacterium | reverse complement strand
GAGGTGACGCGGCACCCGGTCGCCGACCGCCATCAGGGTGAGGTTCACCTCCAGCTGATCGAATCGGGGCCCGGCCGCCTCGCGCAGCCAGCCGATCTTCTCGGATACCGCCTCCTCCGACGCCGTGGGCGGCAACCCGAGCGCCACGATGTCAGCCTCGCGGGCGGCCAGCCCGAGCATGCGCCGTCCGCTTCCGGCGACCAGGATCGGGGGTCGGGGGCGCTGCGCCGGCGGTGGGCTCACCTCGGCTCCGGCCACCGCGTAGTGCGGTCCGCCCGCGGTCGCCGGCTCACCCGCGAGCAGGTTCTTCAGCAGCGCGAGCGACTCGACCAGCCGGCCCACCCGCACGCCGCCCGCATCGAAGGAGAGGCCCATCATCCGGTTGTCCTCGGCCGCGTCGGGGCGACCGGCGCCGATGCCGAGCTCGAACCGGCCGTCCGACAGCAGGTCCAGCGTCGCGGCCTCCTTGGCGAGGAGGACCGGGTTGCGGAAGTCGTTCGCGAGCACGTAGGTGCCGACCCGCAGGGTTCGAGTGGCGGCCGCCGCAGCCGCGAGCGCCGGCAGCGGGGCGAGCGTGTAGCGCAGGCCATCCGGCACGACCAGGGTCGCGTAGCCCAACGACTCGACCCGGCGGGCCTTCTCGGCCCACTCCTCGCCCGTGCGCGCGAGTGCTGCGACCACGCCGAAACGGAACGCATGACCGGTCATTGCGACCTTCCTCCTGCCCGGGTGCCGGTCTTCGCGTCCGGCCGGCCGGCGTTGACGATGAGAGCCGCAACCCCGGCAGCGGCGATCGTGCTCGTCATGTTGCGGAGTCCCCGCGGAGGGACTCCTCGCTCACGCCAGCCACTCCGTCTCCATCCGGGGCCGCGGATGGATGCAGACCATGCGAACCGGCGTCGTGCCCGTATTCCGGAATCGGTGGGCCATGCCCCCCGGAACGACGACGACGGAGCCCGGCCCGGCGGTCAGCGTGTCGTCGCCGGCCGTGAACGACACCTCGCCCTCGTCGAGAATCCAGACTTCGTCATAGGGATGCCGGTGCAGCGCGGGGCCGCCGCCGGGTCGCGAGTGATCGAGGATGAACGACATCGGCACGTCGCCATAGTCGGCACCCCGGAAGGTCGGCGCGTCGCCGTCGCCGAGCTCCGCGAAGTCGATGATCCGCGCCCTTTCGGTCATTGCGTTGATCTCCACTGCTTGCCACCAGGGATTTGCGTTGACAATGGTTGGCTCCAAGGCCACCTCCTCCGAGAGTAAGGTGAGTGAGCGCCCACTCAATATTGGGTGAGCGCTCACTCATTTGTCAAGCCTGGTGTCGAGATCGGGAGCTGCGTCCATGCCGGAACAAGCGAAACCCCAGCCCATGCGGGAGCGGATCGTGGCGGCCGCCGTGCGCGTCATGGCAGCCCACGGGGTCACGAACACGACGACGAGGGAGATCGCCCGGGAAGCCGGGGTCTCCGAGGGCAGTCTCTACAACCACTTCGAGAACAAGACCGCACTCTTCGGTGCCGCGTTCGGCCGGGTCGCGAGCGGGATACGCGCCTCCATGCAGGAACTCTTCAGCTCCGTCGGCCGGGGCACGTTGGCAGGCAACCTGGCGACGTTCGCGGCCGACGCGATCCGGTTCTACGACGAGCTCCTGCCGATCACCGGCTCCGTCCTCGGCGACCGGGAACTGCTCGCCTGGCTGCAGCGGACCGGACGGGCCGGCGGCCTGGGTCAGGGGCATGCCGGCCTCGTCCGCTACCTCGAGGCGGAGCAGGAACGCGGGCGGTTGAGCGGTGGCGCGCAGCCGCCGTTCATCGCGGCGGGTCTGCTCGGGGCCTGCCAGCATCGGGCGTTCGCCACCCTCCTCGGGGGTCCCGCCGGCCTGGCGGTGGCACCCGGACTCGACACCGAGGTCGATGAGTACGCGAGGCGCCTCGTCGACACGCTCCTGACGTCGCAGCTGCCCTGACTGCGCGCCGGCTACCGCCGGGCCACCACGGTTCTATGCTGCGGCACCCTCGCGCCTGCGCTCCTCAATGCCCCCGGCGCGGCTCAGCGAGGACCACGTCATCCGAGCCAGCGTCCGTACCAGGCTCGCACGCGGCGGAGGATATCTCGCTGGTGGTTGCGCTCGTGGATGCCGTGCGGCTCCCTGGGGTACGTCACGAGCTCGACCGGCACGTCCCGCCCCTGCAAGGCCCGCTGGAAGCCGACCGCCTGGGAGACGGGGACACGGGCGTCGTTCTGTCCGTGAAGGATCAGCAGCGGCGTCGTGACGTTCTCAGCAAAGGAGATCGGGGACAGGCGGTCCGCGCGGTGGGGACCGGCCCCGTCCCAGGGGCGGTCGCCGCCCAGATCCGCCTCGAACCTGGGGAGATCGCTGGTCAGGGTCATCATCCCCCAGTCGCTCACCCCGGCACCCATGACGCCGGCCTTGAAGCGCCCACTCTGGGTGACGGCCCAGGCCGTCATGAAGCCGCCCTGGCTCCACCCACCGATGCCGAGTCGATCTGGATCGGACAGGCCCCGGTCGATCGCGGCGTCCACCGCAGCCATAATGTCCAGGTAGTCGGCGCCACCGACGTCGCCGCGAACGCTCTCCGCGAAGCTGCCGCCGTGGCCCATACCGCCTCTCGGGTTGGGGGCCAGCACGGCGTATCCCGCCGTCGCCAGCCACTGTATCCAGTTCAGCGGCGAGAGCTGCCAGCCGCTGTCGCGCCGCCCGTAGGGGCCGCCGTGGACGAGCACGACCGTCGGGTGGGGGCCCGGGGATCCGTCGGCGGGACGGACGAACAGCCCGTCGAGTGCGAGACCATCCGGCGCTGTCCAGTGCAGCTCTTCCTGCCGGCCGAACCGGACACCGGCCAGGCGCTCGTGGTGATGGCTGATCTGGCGGAGGGCGGTCGCCGACCCCGCCCATACCTCCGTCGGCTCGTGACCGCTGCTCCGGACCAGTGCCAGCACCGGCGTCCCCTCGCGCCAGCGCACGCTGGCCTCATTCCAGGCGCCTCGTGGCTCGACGGGAACCTGCTGGCGCCCCCCCGGCAGGTCCACGCTGTCCAACCGATTTCCCAGCCCCACGGCCAGCTCGACGAGCGGCGGCCCACCCGGCGATGCGTGGGCGCGGATCGCACACATCGCCTCGTCCTGGTCCGGAGCGAGCACGCGTCGCGTCCCGCTCGCCAGGTCGACCGACCACACCACGTAGCCGCTCTGGGTAGACGCTCCCCGCAGTCCGGCGTAGAGCAGCCGGTCATCGCCCTCCGGCCAGGTCAGAGCCGAGGCCATCGGCGCCGGGCACACCGTGTTCGGCCGGCCGCCGCCCGCCGGGACGACAGCGAGGGATGCGTCGAGTCGTGCGTCAAGCTCCGGCGACGGGCTGCTCACGTACGCGAGCCGCAGGCCGTCCGGCGACCAGGCGACGTCCGTGACGTGGGCTTCACCGATCTCGAGAGTGGTCGTCCGGCGACTGGTGAGATCGAGCACCCGCAGCCGGGCATACGGCCACCAGCGACCGTAGACGTCGGGGTCGTCCCGCTCCTCCGTCCCGCGCCGCTCCTCGTCAGTCGGGTCGTCGGGGACGAGGAAGGCGATACGCGTCCCGTCCGGGGACCAGGCGAACTGCTCCACGCTTCGTTTGCCCACGTGGAGCGGTTCGGCCTCCCCCCCGTCCATTCGCAACCAGTAGAGCCCGAACGTCCCTCGCTCCTCGCGATCGGAGCAGAAAGCGAGAGCTTCTCCGTCCGCCGACCACCGCGGTCGGTCAGCGCGTCCGGGCCCCCAGGTGAGCCGGCGGGCCGCCAGGGACCCGTCGACCGGCGCCACCCAGACCGCACCGTCGGGGTGCTCGCCCTCGTCACCGTAGGGGGAGGCAACCCAGGCGACCCGGGTCCCCTCGGGGGACACCTGCGGGTCGGACGGGCGCTGCAGCTCGACGAAGTCCTCGGTCAGATCCACCTGACGAAGCGTAGCCGCCGTTCGCGAACGCCGGATGACGCAGGCCCCCGGCCAGCCACCGCCGGCCGCCGAACCTTGCCAATGCAGCCGGGTCGATCGGCGCTCCGACACCCACCTCGGACGCGGCTCCGAGTCGGCTCAGTCGCCGCCTCGTGCGATATCGAGCGCGAGGTCGACCTGCTCGGCGACCTCCTCCGTGTCGGCGGCCGCGGCACCGCGTCGCCGGCGGCCGTTCCCGCTCGTGCCGGAACCGTTCGGGCTCGGGCGGGAGCTGCGACGGCGGGTGGTCGGCGCTTTCGCACCGTTCGACTCGGCCTCGGTTCTTTCAGGTGCGGACTCGGCTGCTGCCGAGGGCTCTGGCACGGCCGCAGCCGGTTAGCTCCCTGCAGCCGCCGTCCGCCGGCGCGCGCGGGGCTTCGGTGGCGGTGCCACGTCCTCGACGACTGTCG
>JBAPVZ010000089.1:0-6835 GCA_049283435.1 Candidatus Dormiibacterota bacterium | reverse complement strand
ACGCCCAACGGCGGCACCGGAGACGCGCTCGCCCAGGTCCCGGCGGCCTGGATCGCGGGCGCGGACGTGCTCGTGCTGAACGGGGATCTGCCGCTCATCCGGGGGACGACGCTGCGGACGCTCGTCGAGGCACATCGCGCGAGCGGTGCGCCGGCCACGATCACCTCGGTCGGCGACGCCGCTCGCGAGGACGGACACGTCGTGCGCAACGCCGACGGCACGCTGCGCGGCATCGTGGAGCACCGAGACGCGACCCCCGCCGAACGGGCGATCGCGGAGACGAACGTGGGCGCCTACTGCCTGCGTGGCGAGGCCTTGCCGTCGGCCCTCGCGCAGCTGACGACCGACAACGACCAGGGCCAGCTCTACCTGACCGACCTCTTCGCCAAGCTTCCCGGCACGCGCATCCTGGTCATGGAGGATCCCGACGAGTCGATCGGGGTCAACGACCGGGTCCAGCTCGCCCGGGCGAGCGCGGCGCTCAGGCGGCGGCGGCTGGAGCGGCTGATGCTCGGCGGGGTCACGATCGTCGATCCGGCGACGACCCTGGTCGAGGACGACGTCGAGATCGGGCAGGACACGGTCGTGGAGCCGGGAACGATCATCCGCGGTGGCACCCGCATCGGGCGGCGCTGCCATCTGGGGCCCTTCAGCGAGATCGCGGACGCCGAGATCGGGGATGACGTGACGGTGACGCACTCGTGGGTGCGCGGGGCGCGCCTCCGCGACGGGTCCGACTGCGGGCCGTTCGCGAAGCTGCGGCCTGGTACCGAGGTGGGATCGAGCGTGCATGTCGGCAGCTTCGCCGAGCTCGTGCGCACGAAGGTCGGGGCGCACAGCGCCGTGCCGCACGTCTCCTATCTCGGCGACACGACGGTCGGTGAGCGGGTCAACGTCGCGGCGGGCACGATCACCGCCAACTTCGACGGCGTGCGCAAGAACCCGACCGTGCTCGGGGACGACGTGTTCGTCGGCGTCGACACCATGTTCGTCGCTCCGGTCTCCGTCGGGAACGGCGGCCGCACCGGCGCCGGCTCGGTCGTCACCCACGACGTGCCCGAAGGCGTCACCGTCGTCGGCATGCCCGCTCGACGCATCCGCCGGACCGCGCCGGACCCAGCCACCCACGACCCCGTGCCGCGAGCGGGCGCTCCCGAGGAGAGGTGATGATCGGAAGGCTGCAGACGGCCGTGGAGTTCGCGAGCGAGGATTCGTCGCCCTGGGGCGAGTTGAAGCTGCTCAGCGGCACCGCGAACCCACACCTGTCGGAGGCGATCTCGGACGAGATCGGCGTGCCGCTGACCGACGCCGGGATCCGCCGCTTCACCGATTCCGAGCTCGTCGTCCAGATCCAGGATTCGATGCGCGGCCACGACGTCTTCGTCATCCAGCCGACCTGCCCGCCGGTCAACGAGCACCTGATGGAGCTGTTCATCCTGCTCGACGCGCTGCGCCGCGCGTCGGCCGGTCGCGTGACCGCGGTCGTGCCCTACTACGGGTACCAGCGCAAGGAGCGCAAGTCGCAGCCTCGCGAGCCGATCAGCGCGAAGCTGATGGCGAACTTCATCACGCTCGCCGGGGCCGATCGGCTGCTCCTCCTGGACCTCCATGCCGATGCGATCGAGGGCTTCTTCGACGTCCCCACCGATCACCTCTCCGCGCACAAGATCTTTGCCGAGCACCTGTTGCAGCAGGGCCTGCACCGCTGCGCGGTCGTGTCCCCCGACGCGGGCGGCGCGAAGCGGGCGGAATCGATGGCCAAGCTGCTCGCGGCGCCGCTCGTGTTCGCGTACAAGCGCCGCCCGCGCGACGAGGTGTCGGAGATCCTGGAGGTGGCCGGCGACGTCGAGGGCCGCGACTGCGTCGTCGTCGATGACATCATCTCGACCGGCGGCACCCTGATCGCGGTCGCGACGGCGCTCAAGAACCAGGGCGCCCAGCGCGTCATCGCTGCCGTCACCCATGCCGTGCTGACCGCGCACACGGCGGAGCGGCTCGAAGCCTCGCCGATCGACGAGCTCGTCGTCACCGACTCGATCCCGGTTCCTCTGGAGAAGCGTTCCCCGGCGATGACGATCTTGAGCATCGCCCCACTGCTCGCCGAGGCGGTCGTGCGGGTGCACGAGAATCGTAGTGTGAGCGAGCTGTTCCGCTGACGATGCACACCGACCGAGGAGAGCCTCCCCAACCCGACGGCGCGACCATGACGGTCGTGCCATGCGTGGCGATGGCCGCGAGGAGGGAGCGATGAGCCTCGGGGTCTGGGCCCTGATCGTCCTCTTCCTCGTCTGCGTCATGGTCGCGGCAACCGCGTCCGGCGTCGAGACGGCGCTCACCTCGGTCGGTCGCTTCCGGGTTCGTCATCTCGCGGAGGAGGGGAGCCGCGGTGCCCGCATCCTGGCGCGGCTGCACAACGACCCGAACCGTTTCCTGTCGACGGTCCTCGTCGTCAACACGTTCGCTCTGATCCTCTCCTCCTTCGCGGTGACGCTGCTGTCGGTGCAGCTCGTGCCGAGGCGATACGGATTCGTCGGCGATCTGATCGTCTCGCTTGTGTTCAGCGTGTTCACGCTGATCTTCGCCGAAGTGACCCCGAAGTCACTGGCGATCCGGCGGGCGGAGTCGATCGCGCTGGCGGCCGCCGCCCCGGTCGACGTGCTGAGCCGGGTCCTGCGCCCGGTGCTCTGGTTCATCACACTCGTGGCCCGCGCGACGACCGCCGGCCGCGCGGCTCGCGCTCCCTACTTGACCGAGGACGAGCTGATGACGATGCTCAGCGTTTCCGAGCAGCAAGGGGTGATCGAAGAGCAGGAGCGCGAGATGATCAATCAGATCATCGAGATCGGGCGCACCCCGGTACGTGAGGTGATGGTCCCTCGCACCGACATCACGACCGTCGACAAGTCGGCGTCGCTCGACGAGGTGGTGCGGGTGCTGGAGGAGACGCGGCACACGCGACTGCCGATCCGGGATGGCGATGTCGACCGGATCATCGGCCTCGTCCACATCAAGGACCTCGCGCTGGTGCTCGTGCGCACGCCTCGGCCGACGGCCTTCGATCTCACCCGGCTCATGCGGCCGATGACCTACACGCCGGAATCGAAGAAGGTGGACGAGCTGCTGCACGAGATGCAGGAGGACCGGGTTCACATGAAGGTCGTGCTCGACGAGTACGGCGGAACGGCCGGGCTCGTCACCATCGAGGACCTGCTCGAGGAGATCGTCGGGGAGATCCGCGACGAGTACGACATGGGGGAGGAGGAGGAGCTGAAGATCGTCGACGAGCACGTCGCCGAGGTGGATGCCCGGTATCCGATCGAGGATCTCTCGGACGAGCTGCATCTGGGCGTGAAGGAGAGCGACGACTACGACTCGGTCGGCGGCTACGTGCTCGCGATCCTCGGCGAGATCCCCGACGAGGGCGCCGAGTTCGACCAGGACGCCGTGCGCTGGACGGTGACGAAGGTCGACGGCAATCGTGTCGTCCGGGTGCGCCTGCGCTCCGAGCGCCCGTGGCCCGACGACGCTCTCGTCGACGCCGGCCTGAAGGAACCCCAGCCGCGACGCGATCCGTCGGAGTTCGACGACTCCGAGTAGTGGGCTCAACGAGCAGCGACGGCGAACGGGTCGACCGCTCGCCGGCGACCGCGCATCGGTAGGCTCCGTCCATCAGCACCTATCGGGACGAGGCGATCGTCCTCCGCAGACTCGACTACGGCGAGGCCGACCGCATCCTGACGCTGCTCACGAAGGAGCACGGCAAGGTGGGCGCGATCGCGAAGGGCGTCCGCAAGCCGCAGAGCCGGCTCGGCCCCGCCCTCCAGGTGTTCGCCCACCTGGACGTCCAGCTTGCCGTCGGGCACAACCTCGACGTCGTCACCCAGGCGATCCGCCTGCCGGGGCCGCGCCTGCGGGGAGACCTCGAGTGGACGTCTCGCGCGAGCCTCGTCGCGGAGGTCGCCGACCGCGTCGCCGAGGACCGCCATCCGGTGCCGGACGTCTTCGAGATGACGAGGGACGGGCTCGACGAGGTCGCGCTGGAGTCGGTGCCGCGGCGGATGACCGCGCGCTTTCTGATGGACGCGCTGCGACGCTTCGGCTACGCACCGCGGCTGCGGAACTGCGCCGTCTGTGAGCGACCGCTGGCCGAGGCGCCGGCGCCGTTCGCTGCCGAAGCGGGCGGCTTCCTCTGCCCCAACTGCGCGCCACCGGGCATGCGTCTGGTGCCGGTCAGCGCGATCAAGGTGCTGCGGGTGCTCGAGGGGGGCGACGTCGAGCTCTACCGGCGGCTCAAGCTGGACGGCGATCTGCTCGGGGAGCTGGAGGACGTGCTGGAGGCCCAGCTCGAGCATCACCTCGACCGCCAGCTCCGCTCGCTACGCTTTCTGCGCCAGGCTCGGCGGATGGGCGGGCCGGACGTGGCCCCGGCGGTGTCGCCGCCGATGACCGAGGAACCAACAAGGTAGGACAAGTGATCGAACGCGAACAGCTGATGGACCGGGTCGTGGCGCTGAGCAAGCGACGTGGCTTCGTCTACCCGTCGAGCGAGATCTACGGCGGGTTGAACGCGGTCTACGACTACGGTCCCTACGGCGCCGCGCTGCGCCGCAACGTCCGCAACCTCTGGTGGCGCCACAACGTGGAGCTGCGGGACGACGTCGTCGGCCTCGAGGCGTCGATCCTGATGAACCCCCAGGTGTGGGTCGCGTCCGGACACGTCGCCGGCTTCACCGATCCGCTCGTCGACTGCCTCGGCACCTGCCACAAGCGCTGGCGTGCGGACCACCTGAGCGGCGACCGCTGTCCCGAGTGCGGCGGCCCGCTCTCCGCGCCGCGCCAGTTCAACCTGATGTTCAGGACGCACATCGGGCCGGTCGAGGACGAGGGCGCCGCGGTCTACCTCCGCCCGGAGACGGCCCAGGGCATGTTCGTCGACTTCAAGAGCGTGCTCAACTCGATGCGGGTACGGCTGCCGTTCGGCATCGCCCAGCAGGGCCGTGCGTTTCGCAACGAGATCTCGCCCGGCAACTTCATCTTCCGGCTCCGCGAGTTCGAGCTGATGGAGATCGAGTACTTCGTCAAGCCGGGCGAGGACGAAGCCTGGCACGAGCGCTGGATCGCGGAACGCCACCGGTGGTATCTCGAAGAGCTCGGGGTGCGCGCGGCCCATCTCCGGATCCGAGCGCACGAGGAGGGGGAGCGCGCGCACTACGCGAAGGCGTCCACCGATATCGAGTACGACTACCCCTTCGGCTGGGGCGAGCTGGAGGGCGTCGCGAATCGCACCGACTTCGATCTCCGCGCCCACCAGGAGCACTCCCATCAGGACCTGAGCTATCTCGACCAGGAGACGAACGAGCGCTACCTGCCCTACGCGATCGAGCCCGCGGTCGGGGTCGACCGCATCATGGTCATGCTGCTGCTCGACGCCTACGACGAGGAGGAGGTGCACGGGGAGACGCGCGTCCTGCTTCGCCTCCACCCGAACGTCGCGCCGGTCCAGGTCGCGGTCATGCCGCTCTCCAAGAAGGAGACGCTGATCGAGCCGGCGCGGGAGGTGCAGAGCCTGCTGCGACGCCGTTTCCGGGTCGAGTACGACCAGACGGGCGGCAACATCGGGCGTCGCTACCGGCGGCAGGACGAGATCGGAACGCCGTACTGCGTGACTGTCGACTTCGACACGCTGGAGGACCGCGCGGTGACGATTCGCGAGCGCGACTCGATGGAGCAGGAGCGAGTGGCGATCGCGGAGCTGGCGGACCGTCTCGGCGAGCGACTGGGGTAGGCGCTCACCAGGATCACGCGAGGCGGGGCCCGGGGTCTTCCAGCATCTGCTGCATGCGCTCCTCTCGAGCCGCGTGGATGCTCTCGATCGTCTCGTCCAGCGTTATCGTCCCACCCGCCGGCTCGTCGGAGATCAGGAGGGGCACTCCATCGCCGGCGATCTCCATCCGGACGGTCGGTTCGTCCGGATGGAGCTCGATGTGATCCCCGACTCGGCGCACCGTGAACCGCTGGCCGGCGCGGAGCCCGAGCGCTCTTCGCATCGTCGACGGAACCATGACGCGGCCGCCCTTGTCCATCGTCGTCTTCATGGGAAGTGAATTTACGGTCGATCGTAGCCGGACGGCCGTGGGAGATCGACCTGCCATCTTCGAACCGCAGCGGCGTGGACGCGGCCTTCTGCGTACGCCGGCGCCTGACCGCCTTCCCGGATCTGGGCCCGTAGAGGTGCGCCTACAGTAGCCCTCGATGCCGCCCATCGGCTCGGACGACGCGAAGGAGCAGATCAAGGCGCGGCTGAACCTCCTCGAGGTCGTCCGCCAGCACCTGCCGCTGCGCAAGCAGGGCCGCGAGTGGGTCGGGCTCTGCCCGTTTCATCAGGAGAAGTCGCCGAGCTTCTCGGTCAACGAGCAGTTGCAGTCGTGGTACTGCTTCGGGTGCCAGCGCGGGGGCGATCTGTTCTCGTTCGTCCAGGAGATCGAGAAGGTCGACTTCCGGGGAGCGCTGGAGCAGCTTGCCGACCTGGCCGGCGTCGAGCTGCGCGAGCGGTCGACGGCCGAGCGCCGGCGCACCGAGCAGCGCCACCGGCTCCAGGAGCTGATCGCACTCGCCGGCCGCTACTACGACTATGTGCTCCACGAGACGCCGTCCGGCGAGCCGGGCCGGAGGCTTCTGGCCGACCGCCAGGTGAGCACGCCGACGGCGCGTGACTTCGGACTGGGCTTCGCGCCCGGCGGCCAGAGCCTCGCGACCTACCTGCGCCGCCGTGGCCACCACCCGGGCGATGCGATCGCGGCGGGGTTGATCCGCCGCGACGGGTACGACTTCTTCC
>JBAPVZ010000088.1:0-1996 GCA_049283435.1 Candidatus Dormiibacterota bacterium | reverse complement strand
TCAGCCATAGGTATCCCAGTAATAGAGACGGTAGAACCAGAGCGGATCGGCGTCGAGCGCCGACGCGAAATCGGTCACCGCCTGCACGTAGTTGGCGTCGTTGTTGTAACGCCGGATCGCCAGCGAGTAGTCGCCCGGAGCGCCCATCAGACGCAGGTAGCGGCCCGCGGTGAAGATCGCGTCGTGCGGGTCCTCGATGTCGCCGCCGGCGCCGTACGCCGCCCACGTGCTGGGAAGGAATTGCATCGGTCCGAGCGCTCCCGCCGAGGAGGGGCCGTTGTTGCGCCCGAAGTCGGACTCGATGTAGTTGATCGCCGCCAGATACCCCCAGGCGATCCGGTTCTGGACCGCCGCCTGCTGCGCGTACCCGAGCAGCGTCGCCGCCGGCGCGGCGCCGTCCACCGCGTGCGAGGCGACTGGCCGCACCCGCGAGAAGTCGGTCACGCCGAGCAGCGTCCAGAGCGCCTGCAGCGCGGCGATCGCATTGGCGAGGCCGGGCGGGGTCCGGCTGCCGAGCTGGGAGAGGACCTGGGCCGCGAGCGTGTCGGAACCCGCCAGCTGGTAGATCGCCGCCTGCTCGTCGCGGATCGTCGTCCGGTACCGGTCGACGGTGGCGCCGTTCTGCATCGCCTGCCGGGCGGCGTCGAACGGCGTCGCGGGGACGGGCTGCGACTCGGCGGCGACCACCGCCGCCTGCTCGGTCGCGATCGCCTGGCGCGAGCCGGCGAGTAGGGTCACCAGCTGGCTGACCGAACGACCCCCGGGAGAGTCGGCGCGCGCCGTCGCCGCCATCGTGAGGTTGCACGACACCACACACGCGACGAGCATTCCCGCGGCCCAGAGCCGAGGTCGATGCCGGCGCGATCGCGAAATGAGGCGAGCTGGGGAGGGCAGCATGGCGGGGGCGCGGACGCCGCGCCTCACTCTACCTTCGTCGGAGGAATCAGACGATCGGTTCCAGCGAGTAGCCGCGCGAGGTGGAGATGAGGAACGTCGAGCCCAGCCCGGGCTCCAGCTCGTCGAGCTTGCGGCGAAGCGTGAGGAGCGCCGAGTGCACCGTGGAGCGGGCGGCGTTGGGCCGGAACAGACCGCCCTCGACGAGGTCGGACGCCGTTGCCGGGTTGGAGCCTTGCGCGAGATGCACGATCAGGCCGGTCTGCTGCGAGGTGAGACGGACCTGCCGCCCCTCGAGGGTCAGCGTGCGGCCGACGGGATCGAAGCTGAGCCGGCCGAAGTGATACTGGCCGGTGCGACCCTGCCGTGCCTCGATGATGCGGGCGGCGAGGTCGGAGTAGACGTGCGCCATCGCGTTCTGGCCTTTGACGAAGTAGCTGCTGGCCCCGGCGCCGTACGTCTTCCCGATCGCGGCCGAGCCGGCCTGGGCGGCGGAGAGCACGAGCACGGGCAGGCCGGGGTGTGCCTCGCGGACCTGCTGCAGGAGCGCGAAGCCCGACTGCTCGTCCTCGTCGAGCACGAGGTCGAGCAGGACCGCCGCCACGCGCTCGCGCTGGAGCGCGTCCATCGCCTCCTCGGCGGTGCCCGCCGAGCGGACCTGATAGCCGAGGTCCCCGAGGTCGATCTCGAGCTGGGTGCGCATCGGGATGTCGTCCTCCACGATGAGAGCGACCGAGCCGAGCACCTCCGCCGGCCGAAAGACGTCCAGGCCCGGGGGCAGCGGCGGCACCAGCGGAGCGCTCACGCCCCTCGCGTGGGCTCGCTGCGCGTTCATCCTTCCCATCCCCATGACACGGTTGGCAGCCATTGTGCCAGGCTACCTGTCACCGGCGGGTTCACCGACCCGTGCCCCGCTCACCCGCCCGCCTGCTGATGAGCGCCGGCGGCAGCAACGTGTAGAGATCCGCGCGATCGGCCGCCTTCGTCACGTGGCCGATCAGACCCTCTGCCGGATCGGGCTCGGTGACGACCGGATACGCGGTGTAGAAGACGACCGGGAAGTCATGGCCAGCCTCGCGCAGCCGCCCGAGCAGTGTCTTCC
>JBAPVZ010000087.1:0-3248 GCA_049283435.1 Candidatus Dormiibacterota bacterium | reverse complement strand
GTAGCTGGGCGCTTCGCGCCCGGGGACGATGGTGCCGAGCGCCGGGCGCTCGACGCCCTTGAGCCGGCCCTGGATGAGCAGCGCCGCCGCCATGATCGCCCCGGAGTTGCCGGCCGACACCCAGGCGTCGGCCTCGCCGTCCCGGCAGAGCCGGGCGCAGACGCTCATCGAGGAGTCGGGCTTCGAGCGCACGGCACGGGCCGGATGCTCGTCCATCTCGACGACCTGCGTCGCCGGGTGGAACGTCAGCTGGGGGTGGAGATCGAGCAGCGACTGCACGCGGGCCGGCTGGCCGACGATCGTGACCTGCACGCCGAGCTCGGACGCCGCCGCCGCGGCGCCCTGCACGATCTCGGCGGGGGCACGGTCGCCCCCCATCCCGTCGACGGCGATGCGCAAAGGAATCGCTCGACTCGTCAGATGTCGAGGTTGGTGACGGTCTTCGCGTGGGCCTGGATGAACTTCTTCCGGGGATCGACCTCGGTGCCCATCAGCTTCTCGAAGATGTCGTTGACGGCGGCCGCGTCGTCGACCGTGACCTGCAGCATGGTGCGGGTCTCGCGATTCATCGTCGTCTCCCACAGCTGCTCGGGGTTCATCTCACCGAGGCCCTTGAAGCGGTTCACCTCGACGTTCCGGCCCATGTTGCGGACCTCGCGGTCCCGCTCCTCGTCCGTGTAGACCCACTTCGTGGTCCGGCCCTTCGTCAGCTTGAAGAGGGGCGGCTGCGCCATGTAGATGTGGCCCTTCTCGATCAGCTCCGGGAAGTAGCGGTAGAAGAAGGTCAGCAGCAGCGTACGGATGTGACTGCCGTCGACGTCGGCGTCGGTCATCGTGATGATGTGGTGGTAGCGCAGCTTCGCGTACTCGAAGCGCTCGCCCACCCCGGTGCCGAGCGCCGTGATCAGGTTGCGGATCTCCTCCGACGTCAGCACCTTGTCGAGCCTCGCCTTCTCGACGTTGAGGATCTTTCCCTTGAGCGGCAGGATCGCCTGCATCCGCCGATCGCGCCCCGACTTCGCCGAGCCGCCTGCGGAGTCGCCCTCGACGATGAACAGCTCGCAGTTCTCCGGGTTGCGGTCGGAGCAGTCGGCCAGCTTGCCGGGCAGCGTCGAGCTCTCGAGCAGCGACTTGCGCTGCACGAGATCGCGGGCCTTGCGTGCCGCCTCCCGGGCGCGCGCGGCGGTCAGCGACTTCTCGATGATCCGGCGGCCCTCCTGCGGGTTCTCGTCGAGGTACTGGACCAGCGCCTCGCCGACGACGGCCGACACCTGGCCTTGCACCTCGGCGTTGCCGAGCTTCGTCTTCGTCTGGCCTTCGAACTGGGGCTCGAGCAGCTTGACGCTGACGACGGCGGTGAGCCCCTCGCGGACGTCCTCCCCGGTCAGGTTGGGGTCGGCGTCCTTCAGCAGCGACGCCTTGCGGGCGTAGCGGTTCAGGGCGGAGGTGAGCGCCGTGCGAAAGCCGGTCAGGTGGCTGCCGCCCTCCATCGTGTGGATGTTGTTGGCGAACGCGAGGACCGTCTCGGCGAAGCTCGCGTTGTACTGGATGCCGACCTCGATCTGCGTCGAATCGACCTCGCGATCGACGTAGAACGGCAGCTGGTTGACGAGCGCCTTGCCGTGGTTCAGGTGGCGGACGAAGGAGAGGATGCCCCCCTCGAAGTAGAACGTGTAGCTGGTGCCCGCCGCCTCGTCGGCAAAGATCAGGCTCAGGCCCTTGTTCAGAAACGCCATCTCGCGTATCCGGTTCAGGATCAGGTCACGCTCGAAGTGGACGTCGTCGAAGATGTCGGCATCCGGCCAGAAGCGGATCGTCGTGCCGCGCTGCTTGGTCCTCCCGATCACCTCGACGGCCGTCTGCGGAGCGCCCCGTTCGTACAGCTGGTGGAAGACCTTGCCCTCGCTGTGGACCCAGACCTCGAGCTTGGCGGAGAGCGCGTTGACGACCGAGACGCCGACGCCGTGCAGGCCGCCGGAGACCTTGTAGCCGCCGCTGCCGAACTTGCCGCCCGCATGGAGCACGGTGAGCACGACCTCCAGCGCCGAGCGGCCCTCCTGCGCCTGGATGCCGGTCGGGATGCCGCGGCCGTTGTCCTCGACGGACATGCTGCCGTCGGCGTGCAGCGTGACGAGAATCCGGTCGCACTCTCCGGCGAGCGCCTCGTCGACCGAGTTGTCGATCACCTCCCAGACGAGATGATGCAGGCCCCGGTGATCCGTAGAGCCGATGTACATGCCGGGGCGCCGGCGAACCGGATCCAGCCCCTTGAGCACCTGGATCTGGTCCGCGCCGTAGGCCACATCCGCACCGAGCGCACGGGGTTCGTTGCGCCGGCCGCTCGGACGGCGACCAGCGTTGGTATCAGTCATGACGGGCCACCACCTCCCAGTTGCTGGGATGGAAACAGGGACGCCTGGGATGCAGGACGATGACATTCATTATATCAAATCGCCTACATTCACTTGATCGCGCGCGCCCGCGCGCGAGGGCAGCTGCTGGGGCACGGCGGGTAGGCACGAAACGTGGGGTCGAGCGGCGGCGGCCAGGGACCCGATGCCCGACCTCACGGGCTGCGGATCCCCGGCCTTAAGGGCTCGCGGGTCCCCCGCCTCACGGGCTCCGGGTCCCCGGCCTCACGGGCTCCGGGTCCCCGGCCTCACGGGCTCCGGGTCCCCGGCCTCACGGGCTTGACGGCCGCGCGCGGGAGGGGCGGCGAGGCGCGGGACCCAGAACCCTGGCGAGGCGTCCAGGACCCTCCCCGCGGCGTCCGATCGCGCGACCGTCAGTCGGCGGCGATCGCCCCGTCCGGCGCTCGCCAGCGCAGCACGGGATGCCGGGCGGCAGCGACCTCGTCCATGCGCCCGACCGGAAGCGAGCGGGGTTCCTCGTGCAGGCGCTCGGGGTCCTGGCGGCCCTCGGTCACGATCTCGCGCAGCGCGCGGGCGAACCCGTCCAGCGTCGCCTTGACCTCGGTCTCCGTCGGCTCGATCATCAGCGCCTCGGGCACGACGAGCGGAAAGTAGACGGTCGGCGCGTGGTAGCCCCGCTCCAGGAGACCCTTGGCGACGTCGAGCGCCCTGACGCCGCTCCGGGCCAGGTTGGAGGCCGAGGCGACGAACTCGTGCATGCACGGGCGGGCGTAGGGCACGTCGAGCAGACCCTCGACCTGCGACTGCAGGTAGTTGGCGGCGAGCACCGCATCCTTCGACGCCTGCGTCAGCCCGTCGCCGCCCATGGCGACGATG
>JBAPVZ010000086.1:0-4139 GCA_049283435.1 Candidatus Dormiibacterota bacterium | reverse complement strand
GCCCCTGCTCGACCGCCATGCGGACGCCGTGCGGGGTCCCGCCCGCGTCGCGCACGGTCGTGAATCCGGCCTCGAGCGTTCGCCGGCAGGCGCCGACGGCCTGCAGGATGGTCTCCGTCGGCGAGGTCCCGAGCGATTCGCCAAGGTCCAGACCCTGCCCGGCCGAGCACAGGTGCACGTGCAGGTCGATCAAGCCCGGCAGCAGGGTCAGGCCCGCGGCGTCGACCCGCTCCGCGCCGGCCGGGACGTGGACCTGGTCGCGGGGTCCGGCGGCGGAGACGCGGCCCTCTTCGAGGAGGACGGCGACGTTCCGTGTCGTCTCGCCGCTGCCTGGGTCGTACAGTGCGTCGGCAAAGATTGCGGTGGCCACGAAAGGCAGGGTAGTCCCGGCGTCCGGGTCGGCGAACGGCGATGGCAGACCGGCGCTCACCCGTCCGACTTTCCCCGGCCATATATCGGGATTGCTCGCGTTCACAACGAAGATGTCGAATCTCCCAAGCGCCGTTCGACGGAGGAGCATATCGGGCGAAGGAAGACCCCCGATCCGGGCCCCGCGCCGAGCCCGCACCGAACACCGACAGGAGTCATGACATGGGCAAGCTGGTCGTCACCGAATTCATCTCCGTCGACGGCGTCGTCGAGGACCCGGGCGGTGCCGAGGGCTTCGAGCACGGGGGATGGTCGATGCAGTTCAACCGCGGCGAGGAGGGCGACGCGTTCAAGACCGAGGAGCTGATGGCGTCCGACGCGCAGCTGCTCGGGCGGACCACCTACCAGGGTTTCGCGCAGGCGTGGCCGTCGATGGCCGAGATGGGTGGGTTCGCCGCGCGGATGAACACGATGCCGAAGTACGTCGTCTCGACGACGCTGACCGATGCCGAGGCGACGTGGGAGAACTCGAAAGTGATCCGCGGGGATCTCAGCGAGCAGGTGTCGAGCGTGAAGGCGGCATTTCCGGGCGACGTCCTGGTCGCCGGCAGTGCGACGCTCGTGCGTGCGCTCGCCGAGCGCGATCTCGTCGACGAGTACCGGCTGATGGTGTTCCCGCTCGTCCTCGGCAGCGGCAAGCGCGTGTTCGCCGAGGGCACGCGGATGACGCGTCTGCGGCTCGTCGACACCAAGCCGGTCGGTCCCGACGGGGTGGTGGTCCTGACCTACCAACCGCAGCGGTAGGGAGGCGGGCGCGCCGGCGGGCCGGCCATCCAAGTCGTCTGGACCCCGGCGCTGAGGCAGGCGGGCGGCCTCTCCGTCGCCCGCCGGTTCGTCGGCCGCCGGCCCGGTGCTAACCTGGCCCGGGTCCGATGCCGCCGGCCTGGACGGCGGTCTGAGCGCGGGGGCGGGTGATGCGCAGCGCAGCGGAGCAGACCGTCGATCGACGGTACACGACCTACCTGATCGTGATCGCGCTCGCCGGCTGGGCGCTGGCGTCGTACGACTTCAACCTCCTCGTCCTGGCCTACCCGAACGTCGCCCAGGATCTGCACCTGTCGGCGTCGCTCGTCGGTCTGCTGGGACTCGTGATCTACGTCTTCATGCTCGTCATCTCGCTCCTCGTCGGCTACGGGATGGACGTACGCGGACGCAAGTGGATGTGGATGGTGTGCCTGGTCGGGGCTGCGGTTTTCACCGGGCTCACGTTCTTCGTACAGAACTTCTGGGAGCTGGCCGCCGTGCGGGCGCTCGCGTCGGGCTTTGCGAACGCGGAGCTGGCGATCTCGATCACGCTCGTCAACGAGCAGGTGCCATCCCAGCACCGGGGCTTCCTCTATTCGATCGTGCAGGGCGGCTGGCCGCTCGGCGTCTTCCTCGCCTCCGGCGTCTACCTCGCGTTCATCGGGCTCGGCTGGCGGACGGTCTTCCTGTTCGGCGTGGTGCCGATCGTGATCGTCATCATCGGTCGGATCTGGATCCGGGAGTCCCCGCGGTACGAGCACCTGCGCGCGGTGAAGGCGGCGGTTGCGGCGGGGGACGAGCCGCGGGTCAAGCAGCTGCTCCAGGAGCACGAGGTCGACCTCTCGGAGGTCGAGAAGGTGACCGTCGCGCAGCTTTTCACGACGGCCGGCTACGTACGCCGTCAACTCAGCCTGGTCACGCTCGTGTGGATGTGCTACGCGATCTCGTGGGTGGCGACGAACGTCTACATCACGTACTGGCTCACCTCGTACAAGGGGTGGACGAGCGGGCAGGCGGCGACGCTGCTGCTCGTCTGCGGCGGCATCGGCTATCTCTTCTACCTGCTCGGCGGACTCCTCGGCGAGCGCTACGGGCGCCGCGAGGTGTTGATCCTCACCGGCATCCTGACCGGCCCGTTGAATCTCCTCTTCCTGCTCACCCATGCGTTCGCGCCGGTCGCGATCGTCTACTTTGCGATCTACCAGGCGACGAATGGGACCTGGTCCGGGGCCGGCTACGCGTACTGGGCCGAGACCTTCCCGACCCGGGTCCGGGGCACCGCGATCGGCTGGCTCGGCGCGACGTTCACGTTCGGCCAGATCGTCGGCACCTTGCTCTGGACCCTGCTCATCGGCACCGCGGGCCCGACGGTGACCTGGCTCGTGATCGCGGTCGCGTTCGGCTGCTGCCAGACGACGGCACTCCTGCTTCGCCGTGTCCCGCCGCATCAGGAGCTGGAGCAGATCGCGACGTGAGCCGGCTAGGCAGCGCCCGCTCGCGGGCACTCGAGCGCCGGAAGCCGAGAGGGTTGCCGCGATGACAGATTGGAGCGGCCTCCTCGGCGCGACGATCGTCGATCTGTCGGTCACCGTGTCGGCCGACCTGCCGGCCGGGTGGCCGACCCACATGCCGTTCCAGGCGAAGGTCTGGAACTACTACGCGCCGCTGAGCGAGCGGCAGGGCGCGGTGCCTTCCAGCGCGCCCTACCAGACGCGTTTCTGGGTGATCGACGAGCACACGGGGACGCACTTCGACGCGCCGACCCATTTCGTCCCGCCACCCGACAGCGGCCTGCCGTGGGCGGGCGAGGCGGGCACCGAGACGGGCGATCGAGTGCCGGTGGCGGACCTGATGGGTCCCGCCGCGGTGGTCGACGTGACAGAGCTCGGCGGGCGCGGCGCGGAGGGCGAGAGCCCCTGGATCACGCGGGAGCACCTGGCGGCGTGGGAAGGCGAGCATGGCCTCCTGCAGGCCGGCGACGTCGTGCTGCTGCGGACCGGTTGGGACCGCCGCTACCTCGCCGGCGCGGCGGGCGATGCCTACTGCCGCGCGCCGCTGCTGCACCAGCGCGGTCCCGGCTGGCCGGCGCCGGACGTGGGCGCTGTCCGCTTCCTCCACGAGCGCGGCGTGCGCTGTCTTGGCATCGACGCGCCGAGCATCGGGGCGGCGCACCTCGGCGCGCCGGCGCATCAGGAGGGCCTGAGCCGCCGGATGCGGTACGTGGAGGAGCTGACGGGACTCGACCGGCTGCCGGCGCGGGGTGCGTTCTTCCTCTTCCTGGCGCCGAAGGTCGCCGGTGCGACCGGCGGCCCGGGGCGCGCGATCGCGCTGCTGCCGGGGTGACGACTCACCGGCATCTCACCGGCTGTCCAGCAGCACCGAGCGGCACCAACGATGGAGCGCGTGGTCGCCGCCGCCCTCTCGCCCCGGCCGCCGTCTCGAGCTCCGCCAGCAGCGAACGCCCGCGGAGACGGCGCTCCACCCCGAAAATGCGGGCCCCGTACGCGCCGATCTCGAGCAGCTCCGGCAGCTGGAAGTCCGGGCGGGAGCGCGCGAGCTCCTCGACCAGGGCCTGGCGGCGTTCGAGATCCTCACGGCGACCGCCGTCGTGGAGCACTCGGACGACGCGATCCCGGTCGAGCGCGTAGACCCAGGCCTCGCCGCCGTGACCGAGCAACGCGTCGGGGGGGACGTCCAGGTGCCGAAGCGTGGCCATGAGGCCAGGATCATCGGGGAAGCGATCGCCATGCGGACGTGCCGGTGTCATTCGCGGGCCAGAGTACTCACCCGCGATCGCCCCCTGGCAAGCATCTTCGTCGTGGGCGGCGGTTCGCGGAGGGCCGCCGGCGGTGCCCAGGCGGCCTTAACCGGGCCCGCCCTGATCGACCAGCTGCTGCAGGTCCGTCTGGAGCTGCGCGGCGATCGCGCTCGGCGTCGAGGTGCCCTGGAGCGATGCGTTGCACGCG
>JBAPVZ010000085.1:0-1809 GCA_049283435.1 Candidatus Dormiibacterota bacterium | reverse complement strand
CCGGAGGACCGCTCGCCGCGGTGGGGATGAGCGCGCTCTACGCGGGCGCGATGGGGGGCTCGCATCCGCTCGCGAAGCGGATCGGCGCCTGGCCGTCGGTATTCGTCGTGACCGCGATCACGGCGGTCAGCTCAGAGCTCGTCAGCCGCCGCGCGACCCGGTAGCGCCTGGCCGCGCAACGCCCCGGGCCGGTGGGCATCTGGCTGCGCAGCGCCCCGGGCTCGTGGGCGCCGGAAACACGGCCGGCGGGCGCGCGGGTTATGGTGCGAGCATGAGCTCGATCGACGACATCCGGCGCTGGGCCCTGGCTCTGCCCGAGGTGGCGGAGACCTCCCACCACCTCTTCCACGAGCCCGTCTTCAAAGTCCGGGGCCGGTCCTTCCTCGGCATCGGCGCGGGCGGGTCAACGGCGGTGTTCTGCATCAGTGAGCAGGACGCGAACGAAGCGGCGGCGGCCGACCCCGCCACCTGTGAGGCGGTCCGGCGGCGGGACGCGAGGAGGAGCTTCCTCGGCCTGCAGGTACAGCTTGCAAGCGTTCCCGACTCGCGCATCAGACGTCTGGTCGAGGATGCATGGCGCCGGCAGGCGCCGAAACGACTGGTTGCCGAGCGTGACCGGAGCGGGTCGGCGTCACCGTAGGAGCCCGGTTCTCGGTGGGTCCGGGCTGGGCAAGGGGCGGGGAAGGGTCGAGCGGCGGCCCTCAGCGGTCGAACGGCAGCAGCACCTGCCGGAGCAGGGTCGCCAGGGTGTCCTGGGCGCCGGGATCGAGCTCCGCGAGCAGCGTCCGCTCCCGCTCCACGAGATCGCTCATGGCCGCATCCGCCCGCTCACTGCCCTTCGCGGTGAGACGGACGAGCACGCCGCGGCCGTCCGTAGGGTGGGGCCGGCGCCGGACGAACGTGCGGCGCTCGAGACGATCGATGCGGTTCGTCATCGTGCCCGACGTCACCAGCGTCGCGTGGAGCAGCGCGCCCGGGCTCAGCTCATGCGGTGCCGGCGCCCGGCGCAGCGCCACCAGAACGTCGAACTCCCACAGCTCGAGGTCCTGCGCGTCGAGCGCACGCTGCCGTGCCCGGTCGACGTGCCGGGACAGCCGGGAGACGCGGCTCAGCACGGCGAGCGGGGTCGGATCGAGATCGGGCCGCGCGGACCGCCAGGCGTCGAGCAGCCGATCGACCTCGTCGCACTCCGCGACAGCAGCCGGTGCGCCGGTCTCCGCGTCGCCCATGGTCTTCGCTCAGCCTACGTTCCCTTGACGTCGAGCGACCGGATCGGGTAATACAATCTCGATGTCAAGAGATGTCTGGAACTCGACCCAGTATCAGCGCTACGCTGACGAGCGCAGCCGCCCGTTCTTCGATCTGCTGGCCCGCGTCGGCGCGACGTCGCCGGCGACCGTCGCCGACCTCGGGTGTGGCCCCGGCAACCTGACCGTGACCCTCGCCGAGCGGTGGCCGGCGGCGGTCGTGCACGGCGTCGACAGCTCTCCCGACATGCTCCAGGCGGCCGCCCGGTACGCGGTGCCCGGGCAGGTCGAGTTCCAGCTGGGCACCGTGCAGGACTGGCAGCCGGCGACGCCGGTCGACGTCCTGGTCTCGAATGCGGCCCTGCAGTGGGTGCCCGAGCACCGGGAGCTCTTCCGGCGCCTGCTCGGGCAGGTTCGGCCGGGCGGTTGGTTCGCGTTCCAGGTCCCGGGGAACTTCGGGGCGCCGAGCCACGTGCTGCTGCGCGAGGTGTGCCGGCTCGCCCCCTGGCGGGATGCCGTCGGCGACATCCCGCGACCGGACCCGGTCGCCGAGCCGGCCGAC
>JBAPVZ010000084.1:0-6910 GCA_049283435.1 Candidatus Dormiibacterota bacterium | reverse complement strand
TCGTTAGGCGGCGCGGCTTCGGGAAAAGGGCCGTGCGCCGGCGAGCGGTCGCTACTCGGCTTCGGGAATGGGCCGTGCGCCGGCAGGCGGTCGCTACGCGGCGCTGAGATGGGCTCCGAGCTGGACTTGGCCGCCGTGCATCCGATCGCTTCACAACCAGGGTTGACAGCGCCCCAGCGCCGGCGAGATCGTCAGCAGGCGCAAAAGCCCCCACGGGTGGGGGGTTTGGTTGGTGGGGGAAAGGCGTCGTGCGCCTCCCGGTCTGGCGTGGGCGCCGCAGGACGGACTCCGACATGCCAGCGTTCGGCCCCGCGGAACGTCCCCGACATGCCGACGCTCGGCCCCCCGCGGAACCTCCCCGACATGCCAGCGTTCGGCCCCCCGGAACGTCCCCGAGACGCCAGCGCTAGGCCCGCGGAACGACCCCGAGACGCCGGCGCTGGGCGTCGCAGATCACTCCCGGACGCCCCCCAACGCGACGCGCGTGCCCCGCCACCGATCGCGCCCTCGACCGCACGACCGGCGCTTAACAACCGGGGTTGGCGGATCTGCTCGATGGCGCGACGATCGGGGCATGTGGCGATGGTTGCTCGATCTCGTCCTCCCCCCGAGATGCGGCGGGTGCGGCCGGCTCGGCGCCTGGTTCTGCGCCGACTGCCGGTTCCTGCTGCGCGTGCTCCAGGAACCGCTCTGCCCGCGGTGTGGGCGCGAGCTCGAGGTGCGGGGCGAGCAGTGCACCTGCCGCCGCCAGCTGCGGGCTCTGGAGTCCCTGCGGTCGGCAGCCGCTTACGAAGGACCGCTCGAGCGGGCCATTCACCGCTTGAAGTATCAGGGGCGGCGCACGCTCGCGCCCAGCCTGGCCGGCCTGCTCACGGAGCGCTACGAACCCTTCCTCCCCGCCGACGCCTGGGTGCTGCCAGTGCCCCTGCACCGGCGCCGCCGGCGGGAGCGTGGCTACAACCAGTCACAGCTGCTCGTCGATGAGCTCGCGCACGCCTGGACCGTGCCAGCGCCCCGGGGCCGGCTCGTACGAGGTCGCGACACTCGTCCCCAGGTCGGCCTCGATCGAGCGCAGCGACGCGCCAACGTCGCCGGTGCCTTCGTCTGGAGGGGCCCACCGCTCCACGGCCGGCCGATCCTGCTCGTCGATGACGTGATCACGACGGGGGCGACGGTTGAGGCGTGTGCGGTCGTGCTGCAGGGAGCGGGGGCGGGCGCCGTGCGCGCGCTGTCGCTGGCACGGGTGAGCGCGTGAGCCAAGGCTTGGCCCCACCGACGTCGCGGGGTTGGGCCCCCCGATCGGCTGGGTATGATCAACATCGTGATGGCTTCGCAGCACGCTGCGGGCTGCCCGTCGCGCCCACGTTGCGAGGTGGCCTGATGCCGGCAAACCTCCTCACGCGCCTCATCAACCCGAACGAGCGGGAGGTGCGGCAGCACCTGAGGACTGCTCAGCAGATCACCGAGCTGGAGCCCGAGCTGAAGGGTCTCACCGATGCCGAGCTGGCCGAGCGGAGCGCCGAACTCCGCGAGCGCGCCGGCGAGGCCGAGGATCTCGGCGATCTGCTCGTCCCCTCGTTCGCGCTTACCCGCGAGCTCTCGCGCCGCGTCCTCGGCATGCGCCACTTCGACGTCCAGCTCGTCGGCGGCATCGTCCTGCACGAGGGAAAGATCTCCGAGATGAAGACCGGGGAGGGCAAGACGCTCGTCGCCAGTCTCCCGCTCGCGCTCAACGCGCTCGGCGGCAAGGGCGCTCACCTGGTCACGGTCAACGACTATCTGGCCCGGCGCGATGCGGGCTGGATGGCACCGCTCTATCACGCGCTCGGCCTCTCGGTCGGCGTCATCCACTCGCCGACGCCGCAGCTGCCGGACGGGAGCTACGTCTACGATCCCGACTACCTCGACGAATCCCACCAGGACGAGCGCCTGCGCCACCTGCGGCCGACGACCCGGCGCGAGGCCTACCTCTGCGACATCACGTACGGCACGAACAACGAGTTCGGCTTCGACTACCTGCGCGACAACATGGCGACCGAAGCGTCCCAGCAGGTGCAGCGGGAGTTGCAGTACGCGATCGTGGACGAGGTCGATTCGATCCTCATCGACGAGGCCCGTACCCCGCTCATCATCTCGGGTCAGGGAGAGGACTCGACCGACAAGTACCGGCAGTACGCGCGACTGGCCGCGCGCTTGACGGGGGAGACCGACTTCACCGTCGATGAGAAGCACAAGTCCGTGTCGCTGACCGAGGTCGGCATCTCCAAGGTCGAGCGCTGGACCGGCATCACGAACATCTACGACCTGGAGAACGTCATCGAGGCCCACCAGGTGAACCAGGCGATGCGCGCGAAGGCGCTCTACCTGCGCGAACGGGACTACCTGGTCGTCAACGGCGAGGCGGTGATCGTGGACGAATTCACGGGCCGCACGATGCCCGGGCGGCGCTGGTCCGACGGGCTGCACCAGGCGGTCGAGGCGAAGGAAGGGTTGAAGGTCCAGCAGGAGATGAAGACGCTGGCCACGATCACCCTGCAGAACTACTTCCGCCTCTACGAGAAGCTCGCCGGCATGACCGGCACGGCGCTGACCGAGGCCGAGGAGCTGCACAAGATCTACCAGCTCGACGTCGTCGAGATCCCGACTCATCGCCCGATGCGCCGCGACGATCAGGGGGATGTCATCTACAAGACCGTGCTCTCCAAGTTCGAGGCGGTCATCGACGAGGTCGAGGAGATGGCGGCGCTCGGTCGTCCGGTGCTCGTCGGCACGGTCTCGGTCGAGAAGTCGGAGCTGCTCGCCAAGATGCTCGGCAAGCGGGGCGTGCCGCACAGTGTGCTGAACGCGAAGCAGCACGAGCGGGAGGCGGCGATCGTCTCCGGCGCCGGTGAGCGCGGAGCCGTGACGATCGCGACCAACATGGCCGGCCGGGGCACGGACATCGTGCTCGGCGAGGGCATCGCCAACCTGGGCGGCCTGCACATCATCGGCACCGAGCGCCACGAGAGCCGCCGCATCGACAACCAGCTGCGCGGCCGCTCCGGTCGTCAGGGCGATCCCGGCTCGACCCGCTTCTTCCTCTCCCTGGAGGACGATCTGATGCGTGTGTTCGGCCCGGCGGCGGACCGCATCGGGCGCCTGATGGACCGTCTCGAGGTGGAGCCGATCGAGCACAAGTGGGTCGCCAACTCGATCGAGGGGGCGCAGAAGAAGGTCGAAGGGATGCACTTCGACGACCGCAAACATGTCGTCGAGTACGACGACGTGATGAACAAGCAGCGCGAGATCATCTACGGCGAGCGCCGCAAGGTCCTGGAGGGCGTCGACACCCGCGACAACATCCTGGAGTACGTCCACGAGGTGATCGCGGCGGGCGTCGCCGGGCACTGCCAGACCCGGCAATCGCACGACTGGGATCTGGACGGGCTGCTCGAGTACCTGCGCAACTACTTCCCGCTCGCCGAGGACACCGAGATTCCCGAGGACGCGCTGCGCGGGGGCATCGACGGACTGACCGAGTACCTCTACGACGCCGCCTGCCTCGCCTACGAGGCGAAGGAAAGCGAGATCGGCGACGAGGAGCTCCGGCGCCAGGTCGAGCGGTTCGTGATGCTGCGCACGATCGACCAGAAGTGGGTCGACTACCTGACCCAGATGGAGCATTTCCGGGAGGGCGTCGGCCTGCAGGCGTACGGCCAGCGGGACCCGCTCGTCGAGTACAAGCTCGAGGCCCACAAGATGTTCGATGAGCTGACGGCGTCGATCCGGGCCGACGTCGTCGCGAACATGTTCCGGGTGCAGGTGATGCCGTCGGAGCCGCCGCCGCAGGCCGAGCGGGTCGACGCGTCGAGCCCACAGGGCGCCGCTGCGACTGGTACGGTCGAGGGTCGCAACCGTCGCCGGGAACCGGCCGCCGTCGGGGTCGCGGCGGGTCCGCAGAGGATCGGACGCAACGATCCGTGCTGGTGCGGATCAGGAAGGAAGTACAAGCGCTGCCATGGACGATAAGCACACCCCCCAGGAGCTCCTGCGCCGGATCCTCGAGCTGAAGGAGCATCTTTGACCTCCCGGCGAAGCGGGAGCGACTAGCGGAGCTCGACCGGCTGCTCGCCGAGCCGGGCGTCTGGGACGATGCGCAGGCCGGTGGCCGGCTCGCCCGCGAGGCGGGGGAGCTGCGCGAGGAAGTAGACGCCTGGGAGCGGCTGGAGCGGCGGGCGAACGACCTCGACGAGCTGGCGACGCTGGCGGAAGGCGACCCCGACCTGCAGGCCCAGCTCCGTGACGAGCATGCCGTGCTCGACCGGGAACTGCGCCAGCGCGAGCTCGATCTCCTCTTCGCCGACCCGCACGCGACGCACGACGCGGTGCTGACGATCAGCGCCGGGCAGGGTGGCGTGGAGGCGCAGGACTGGGTCGAGATGCTGCTGCGCATGTACATGCGCTGGGCGCAGCCGCCGCACAACGCGGCGTCGGTTCTGCGACCCGGCTGCAAGGTCGAGATCGTCGATCAGTCGGTCGGTGAGGAGGCGGGCCTGAAGAGCGTGACCGCCGTCTTTCGCGGCAAGCGCGCCTACGGTCTCCTCCGCGCCGAGCACGGCGTGCACCGCCTGGTTCGCATCTCGCCGTTCGACCAGCAGCATCGCCGGCACACGTCGTTCGCGCTCGTCGAGGTGATGCCGGAGCTGGACGAGGCCGACGAGGCGGATCTGGTGATCGATCCGGACGAGCTGCGGATCGATACCTACCGTTCGACCGGCGCCGGCGGTCAGCACGTCAACAAGACCGACTCGGCGGTGCGTATCACCCACCTGCCGACGGGCATCGTCGCGTCCTGCCAGAACGAGCGCTCGCAGATCAAGAACCGCGATCTGGCGATGAAGATCCTGCGCGCCCGGCTCTTTCAGCGCCAGCAGGAGGAGGCGGCCCAGGCGCGCGCGGCGCTACGCGGTGAGGTGCGTGCGGCTGAGTTCGGGAGCCAGATCCGCAACTACGTGCTGCAGCCGTACACGATGGTGAAGGACCTGCGCACGGGCGTCGAGCTGGGCAACGTGGACGCGGTGCTCAACGGCGAGCTGGAGCCGCTGCTCGAGGGCTGGCTCCGCTGGCGCCTCGGCCAGGAGGCGGACACTGCGGCGGCCACCGCCGGCTGACGCCGAGCCCGGCGCCGGCGAACCCGCGGTTTGACCGTCCCGTCGCGCGCTGGCTATACTTCGGCGCGAGGGGTGGCGCGGCCTCCCTCGATCGCCGCTCAACCGAACGTCGCATTCAACGTCGTAGCACACAAAATCCATGCCGATCAGCCAAAAGCCACGCACCCAGCCGATGATCAGCCTCCAGCAGGTCTGGAAGCGGTATCCAAACGGCACGAACGCGCTGCAGGACATCGACCTCGAGGTCCAGCCGGGCGAGTTCATCTTCCTCGTCGGCGCCTCGGGCGCCGGTAAGTCGACGATCGTCCGCCTGCTGGTACGCGAGGAGAAGTCGACGAAGGGCCGGGTGCTCGTGCACGGCATGGACCTGGGCCGGCTTCGGCGCCATCAGCTGCCCTACCTGCGACGGCAGGTCGGCCTCGTCTTCCAGGACTTCAAGCTGCTGCCCCGGATGACGGTGTACGAGAACGTCGCGTTCGCGCTGCGCGTCGCCGGCGAGCCGGGGCGTCGCATCCGGCGGCGGGTCGCCGATGCGCTCGACACCGTGAACCTGGAGCACGCCGCGAGGAAGTACCCGCAGGAGCTGTCCGGCGGGGAGCAGCAGCGCGTCGGCATCGCTCGCGCACTCGTCCACGCTCCGAAGCTGATCGTCGCCGACGAGCCGACCGGCAACCTCGACCCGGCGACTTCCTGGGAGCTGATGCAGCTCTTCCTCGGCATCAACGCCGCCGGCGCGACCGTCGTCATGGCGACGCACAACCGGGACATCGTCGATGTCCTCCGCCGCCGCGTGATCGCGATCGACCACGGGCAGATTGTCAGGGACGACCTGACGGGTAGGTACCATGAGGATCTCGCGGCATCTGCGCTTCGCGCTTAGCAGCGCCTGGCAGAGCTTCTTCCGCAACGCGACCGTGAGCATCACGGCCGTCGTTTCCATCTGCCTGATCCTCATCCTCGGTGGCGTGAACCTGATGGTCGGGCACGGGTTGAGCCAGGTGCTCGACAACTACCGGCAGCAGGTGAGCGTGCTCACGATCAGCGTCGCGGACGGCACGCCGATGCCGTCGGTGCTCGACTTCGAGGCCAGGCTGCAGGCCCGTCCCGACGTCCAGAGCGTCGACTACCTGACCAAAGCGCAGGTGCTCGCCCAGCTCGCGAGCGACCCTCGCAACCAGCAGCTCCTGGAGCAGGTGCAGGGCAATCCGGTGCCGGCGCGCATCGAGGTGCACATGAAGAGCCTCGCCGCCGTCCAGCGCGTCAACGTGATCGCGAAGCAGTGGCCGGGCGCCGATCCGGTCGATCCGACGGACTACCAGGGCGGCTTCATCGCAAACATGCTGCGGCTGTCCGACTGGCTGACCTTCGCCGGTCTCGGGCTGCTCGCGATCCTGGTCGTGATCTCCGTCGTCATCGTCATGAACACGATCCGCACCGCCGTCTACCATCGGCGCCGCGAGATCGAGGTCATGAAGCTGGTCGGGGCGACCGAGTGGTTCGTGCGCGGGCCGTTCGTGCTGGAGGGGATCCTCACCGGTCTTCTCGCCGCCGGCCTCGCGCTCGGCGTCGTGATGCTCGGGTACCACCCGTTCGTGAACCGTTTCAAGAGCGAGCTGTTCTTCATCCCGTTGTCGTACGATCCGCACTTCGTGTCCGTGCTTGGGCTCTATCTGCTCGCCGCCGGCGCGCTGCTGGGGGCGCTCGGCAGCTACATCGGCGTGAGGCGATACGTGCGCGTCTGAGCGTGCCCTGCTCGGCAG